>MTNI01000074.1 GCA_002011415.1 Candidatus Acetothermia bacterium JdFR-47 | reverse complement strand
GAGGGCGCCACCGACACAGAAAGCAAGACAATCCAAGTGGGCACGCCCACCACGCTCCCCGGGATGCCGGTGATCGACCAGCCCGGGATCTACGTATGGGGTGATGCCCAGCGGTGGCACATAACGGTTGTTGGCGACCCCTCCTGGAGTTCTCCGAGGCCGTTCCGCATAGAGGTTTCCGGACGGGGCGGGACCTTCCGAGGAGTCAAGGTCACCCCAGGCTCCGCCCCAGCTCCCGAAGTAGCTCAGGACAAGCGCAGCTTGTCCTGGGAAGGAACTATACAGAGGAGCTGGGTGGACCTCGAGTTCCAGACCACCGTGAACTTCATGCTTCTCGCCCTTTATCTCGACGTGGACGGCGATGGGGACCCTCAGCCCACCGATCCTGAATGGATCTACCTCCGCCAATACAAAGTGAACCCACCGGTGAACCCGTTCATCATCGGGGTGGCCAGCCCCACTGAGTCCCAGGTACGAGCGAACTGGAACTTCAAGATCGGTTCCGGCTCGCTGTCGGCAATCGTCTGGCTCACCACCATCGAACAGTTAGAAGGCGGTCATCGATAGGCCAAAAGCAGAAAAGGGGCCTTGGCAAAAGCCAAGGCCCCTTTATTTCGCTTCTGGGCCATCTACAGGAGGATCTCCAACCCACGTCAAAGTAACCTAGCGGATCCGGGCCGGAGAAGTCCCACTGTCCTTGATGAAGAAGGAGAGCGAGCTCGAGACAGGAATCGAAAGGTAGTACTTAGTGCGCTGGATGCCGAAAAGGATGTCGTCCGCATCGAACCAGAATTCGGCGTTGAACGTCACGTCACCACAACAGTAACTGGTTCCCTCGTGCTCCAGGGCCAGGNACTCGAACTCGTCGGAGTAGAAACACCCGTCATCTCCTCGACCATGTTTGGGTTGAGCGCGAAAACAGACGTTAAGACGATAACACCAAAGCTACAAGTGATACTAAAACCATAGATCTTGAACCCCTCAAGCGCAAATTTGGCCGCGTCCCGGCTCACATCCCCGTAAAGTTCGAAGCAACCCTCGACGCCCTCCTAAGAAGGCGAAATGGAGACGACCTTGGACTCGGACATAAACTCCATGGATATGTCAAAGGAGATGCCACAACAGATCGGGAACACATCATATAGCGAGAATTTCAACTACTCAAAGCCGTAACACTTGCTGAACCTGAGCTCCGCGTCGTAGGTGACCCCCACAGCAAAGGAACAAGCCCTCCAGGGCCAACTGGGCCCGCTTGAGCTGAACCCCATACAGCATCGGTGAAGTCGAGGGTTGCCATGAGGGGAGCTAACTTTAACTCTGGTAGATCGTCAACGGCCCCAAGGGATCCCGCAAACGCTCGCTCACAACAAGGTCTTCGGCCTCGCTGGCGCCGCCCAGCTTGATCTCTGGAAGCTTAGAGCAAGTGATCACCCCCCGTATGCACAGCCCACAAGGTCCACCCAGAAGGCATCTCCGAGCTTATCCTCGAGCGCAGTGAAGGCGTCGCAGAACCAAGGACCGAACTAGCTACTGTGGACTCCAAGGCAAGAAAGCTTTCATATATCTTAACAGTGATGAAGGAGAGTTATGTCCTAACTACCTGAGTCCCTATCGAGAATTACCAACGATACCACAATCGCTAACAAAGAGAACGTCCCCGCCCATGCTTTAACCCTCGAGTTATTAAAAAAGAGGGGCAGGGAATTACCCCTGCCCCTCTTCTCTCACTCCAACTTTGGCCTAGATCAGAACGTGAACGTCCAGCCGATGTCCAGGTTGTTGTTGGAAGAGAAGCTGATGTTGAGAACGAAGTTCTCCATGAGCGGGAGGGAAACATTGGCGCTGATGCTGTCGATGCCGAACAGGGCCGTGCTCTTGGTGAAGTTGACCGCGATGTCCACGGAGTACTCGCCGCCGCAGCAGCCNGGGCCGCAGAAGCCGAGCTTCACGTACTCGTAGGTGCCCTCGGGGTAGCCGTACAGATCAGCGTTATCCGGGCTGAGGAAGGACACGAACTCGATGTAGTTGCACTCGGCAAGCTCGCAGTAGATCTTCCAACCGTCGACCCGGATGCCGTTCAGGTAGAGGTCCTCACCGCTGCCACCGCTCTTTTCGAGGTCGGCGTAGAGCTCGAAGCACGCCTCACCGATACCAGCGAGCTTCGGCGTAAGGGAGATGGTCTTACCCTCGGTGGTGAAGGTGACAGCAATGTCGAAGGAAATGCCGCAGCAGATGGGGAACACGTCGTTGATCTCAAACGTTAGGGAGTCAAAGCCCTCCGCCTTGGTGAAGACGAACGTGGCATCGTAGGTCACGCCGCAGCACAGGGAGATCCCAGACAGGGTTACAGACAGGTCGTGGAAGTAGATCCCCGAGCAGCAGTCCACAAACGTGATGTCAGCGGAGATGGGGTCAGCAGCAACGCTCAGTGCGTAGACCATCTCGGCAACGCTGTCGGTGNGACAATACTTGTAGGAAGAGGTCTGGACAGTGTGGGAAATGTCAAGGCCGAAGGAAACGCCAGCGAAATCCAGACTGGCGCTCACGGAGCTGGACTCGTAGGCCGGTCCCGTGGGGTCGAAGGCCATAGAGCCCTCAATGGTGATCGCTCCAAGCGTTCCGGACACGGAGAAGTCCATGTCACTGAAGGTGCTCCCAGAGAATGTGGCCACACCGCTGAACGTCCAGCCAGCCACGTCGTAGTTAAGCGTCAGCTTTGTGTAATCAAGCGAAAGAGAGGGAAGGACATGAATGTTCGTGTCCCATTCGCCACTAAACTGGGCCAAACCTGCAAATCCAAACAAGCTACAAGCTGCCAAAATCGCGAGAGCCCGCTTCATCTACGTACCTCCTTTTAGACTTGAAATTCCGAAAGGCCTTTCGGGACTCCAAAATCCCTCCCAAGCCAATATAAACCAGATCCTCTTGCCTGCTCATCACCTCCTTTTTGAAAATTCAAAGTCAAGAGCACCGCCATTCTAGCGAGGGAAAGGCGCGATGTCAAGAGCTAACCTGGGTTTGTGATGTTGATGACTTTCACCAAAAGATCGCCATGGCCACCGCCGCAACCCCGAGCAGGACCCCCGTGATCCCGAGGAGGAAGTTCGTCTGCACCTTGGCCGAAAGGTTCTGGGACGGCGCTGAGGTCTTCAGGGCCGCCACATCGCGCGACAGCGCGGTGACACTGGCGCGCAAGCTCTGGAGGTCGGCGGCGTTTCTCCCCACATCGGCCTGCAGGGACTGAAGCTGCGCTTCAATAGAGCTCACCTTGCCCGTAAGGCCAGCCAGATCCGCCGAGCCCTGGGCCTGGCCCATGCGCTGCATGGCCCGGTACAGCCACAGGGCGGCGTCGTAGCGGAGTAGCGGATCACCTCCCCGGAACTCGCCCCCGGTCTTCTCAAGCGAGATCACCCCGGCCTCGATGAGATACTTGATCGCCTGATA
>MTNI01000051.1 GCA_002011415.1 Candidatus Acetothermia bacterium JdFR-47 | reverse complement strand
AGTCCCGCTGCCCCCGCCCACCAGGGCCAAGCCCGCTTGATGGCCGACAGGGCGGGCCAGCGTCCCAGGCCGAACGCCAGAAAGAGCGCCCCGGCCATGAGTCCCAGCCTGACCCCGGTTTGCTGGACGAACAGGGCCATGGCCAAGGTGAACCCAAGCCCCAGAAGTGCCAGCCCCCTTGCCCACGGCCTCCGCAGCCGCAGGAGAAGGATNNAGCTNGGGAACACTAGGTAGGACAGGAACCCGCCCAGGTAGTTCCGGTTCCCCATGGTGGAGATCANAGCGGAGAGGCCCCTCCCCGGCCCCCCCCNCATGACCCCCAGGTACTGGAGGAGGCCGTAAAGGCCGGTGAGGACCCCGGCGGCGAGGAGGGCGGAGAGGAGCAGGGCAATCTCGTGGTCCTCCCGGGTAGTGCCCACGATGAGAAAATAAATAAAACCGAAATACAGGATGAGGGTCGCGGACTGGATCACTACGCAAGCCGGCGCCCCTCCGGCCAGGGAGAGAAGCGAGACGAAAAGCAGGGCCGGGAGGAGGGGCGCAAGGCGCGTGACTTCCAACCTCCACTCCCGGCGGACGAGCGCCTCCAGCCCCCACAGGGCGAGGAGCGCCGACACGAAGACAAGGGTGTAGATCGTCTTGGTGTAGCCGTACTCGGTGTTCCCGGGGAGGAAGAACAGGGGCTGAGAGAAGAGGAAGAAGGCGAGGCCCCACAGGCGCCCCCGGGCCAGCCAGCGCAGGGCCGTCTCCCTTCCCCGGGCCGCTCTGCGGCTTCTCTTGCTCATGGCCGGAGTTTATGATCCCCGAGTTTCTTGGGGCAAGCCGGAGAGGAGCCCCTTCACCCTCGTCCACCCCCCCAGCGCCTCCACCACCGGCAGCATTCGCCCCCACAGGGCCGGGCGTCCCACCGCGGCCCGCACCAATGCCGAGGGGTGGTCGATGTCCGCGTGCTCAGTCAGGAACTGGAGGAGCTTGGGATCGTCCAAGGCGGCCAGCGCCCGATCGAGCTCGGCGTCGGAGAGCCGCTTGAGTATGTAGCGGGCCCTGAGGCCGAAGGAGAGCTCCTCCCCGATCCGCGCCCGCCAGGCGGGATCGTACTGGCCGAGGGCAGCCGGTCCTCGGGCGGCGAGTTCCCCGGCGACCTCCGCACACAGGGCCCCGAAATAGAGGCCCCCGCCGGAGGTGGGCTTCACCTGCCCGGCCGCGTCCCCCACCAGGAGCACCCGGCTCGCAGCCGTCCTTTGCGGCGGGCCGATGGGGATGAGTCCCCCCACTTGCTTCACCACCTCGGCCCCGGGGAAGCGGGTGGAGAGGAGCCGCGCGAGCAGCCTCCCCGCCTCTCGTCCATTCTCGGTGGCCAGGCCTACTCGCACCTCCCCTTCTCCGGCTGGTACGGCCCAGGCGAAGAACCCCGGGGCGACGTCGCGGCCTAGGAATACCTCTACCAGCTCTTCTTCCGTTTTCGCCCGCACGAAGGCCTGGAGCCCTACCAGGAGCTCTCGGGGACGGGGGAGGCCTGTCCAGCGGGCCACCGCACTCAGGGGGCCGTCGGCCCCGACGAGCACTGAAAAGCCCAACTTCCCCACCGTGGTGTGGAGGACCCCCTCCTCGTAGCCGGTGGCGGCCACCCCCCGCCGCACCTCCACCCCAGCTTCCTCAGCCCGGGAAAGGAGGAGCCCATCCAGGGCCGCCCGGTCGATCACATAGCCCTTGGCCTCCGGGGCGGAGAGCTCCAGGGTATGGCCTCCCGGGGAGTGGATGCGGGCGGCCCTAATCTGCCGAAGCACCAGGGACTCGGGCACGCGGAGGAGTTCGACGGCCCGCGGGCTGATGAGGCCGGTGCAGCGAGCTGGGGCGCGGGGGGCGCGCTCGAGGAGCAGCACCCGGGCTCCCCCTCGGGCGGCGACCGCCGCGGTGAGGGCCCCCGCAGGTCCCCCTCCCACCACCACGACGTCGTAACGGTCCAAGGTCAGATCCCCGCCAGGCGGTCTTTCAGCTCCTGGATGGGCCTCACCGGGGTGGGATCTACCCGGTTAAGCAAGGCCAGGTACACGCTCACCCAGTCCCCCAGGTAAAGGAGCGAGAAGAGCTGGGCTACTTCGTCCTCGCCTTCGCCCGCCACCTCCAGGTAGGAGAGGCCCCGGCGCGCCAGCACCTCCTTCAGGATCTCGATGCGGGCCCGCACTCTAGGGTGATCGTGGTCCGTGCGCAGGAACACTACGTAGGCGCCGGGGAGAACTCGGTCGGTGAGCTCGTAGCCCACGATCTCGTTGTGGCAGAGCTCAGGGAGCTCGGCCCAGAAGGCGGGCTGCTTGGCGTTTTCGTTGATCTGGGTCTTCCAGCGGAACGCCACCGGGGCGGTATGGCCGTGGGCCCCGTAGACCAGGGGTACGCGCCCCCACAGGGCCAGGGCGAGCTCCTGGGCGCGGTTGCCGAGCGCCTTTGGCCCTAAAACTTTGACCTGGGATTCGAGCACCGCCAGGGCCCCGGCGAGGTCCGCCTTGAGGGCCCCCAGGCGGCGGAACACCGAGAGCAGGGTGAAAAGGAGGTATCCCAGCGCCGCCCGGGGCTGGTAGCCACTCGGGATTTGGATCCAGGGGATCCCGCTCTTTTTCGCGAGCTCGCGGAGTTTCCCCCCCGAGGAGATCGCCAGTGCCCGCCGGGTGCGGGAAAGGCCCTGCTCGAAGGCGGACAACGTCTCCTCGGTGTTCCCCGAATAGCTCACGCCCACGAGCAACGTCTCCTCCCCGATGAAGGCGGGGACCTCGTACCCCCGGCAGGGGATGACCTCGCAGGAGAGGAGACGGGCGAGGAGGTCCCCGGTGATCCCGGAGCCCCCCATCCCCACGCACAAGACGCGGGAGAAGCCCGCGAGCCCCTCTTCGGGGAGCTCGGCCTGCTCCCCCAAGGCCAGGGCTTCCCGGCACTGGGCGGGGAAGCGCGCCACCACCTCCAGCATCCCCGAAGTGTCGAGCCGATAGAGCTCTTCCCAGTCGGGAGGGGCCTTCCGCGCCCGGCGCGCCAGAGCCCGCACCTCCTGCGTCCGCGAAAGGTCCGCCACAAGCAGGGCATCAGGGGTGTCCACGATGGCGAGGTCCGAGACCCCCAGGGTGGCCACGGGCTTCCCCGGCCGGCCCCAGACCAGGGTCCGGGCCGTGTCCTCCGCCAGGTGCTCCCCGTAGGCAGCCACCTCTTGCTCGTCCTTGGGCAGGACCTCCCACACGGCGCGCCAGTCCCCCAGATCATGCCAGCCGAAGCTCGCGGGGATCACCACCACGCGGTCGGCCCGCTCCATCACCCCGTAGTCGATGGAGATGGCCTCCACCTCGCGCCAGGCCTCGGCCAGGGTGGCCTCCCACTCCGGCGTGCCGTACAGGGGGGCCAGCCGCTTGAGGGTGGCCGAGAGCTTGGGCAGGAAGCGGTCTATCTCCGCGAGGATCCGGGCCGACTGCCACACGAAGATCCCGGCGTTCCAGT
>MTNI01000229.1 GCA_002011415.1 Candidatus Acetothermia bacterium JdFR-47 | reverse complement strand
CGTGATCCCCGAGCAGATCAAAATCGTCAAGAACGGGGAGAGCGAGGCCTACGTGACCGCGGACGTCCTCATCTACATCCTAGCCCGGACCCTGCGCTGGGTGGACAACAACGCCTCCATGCCCAATTACGCCTCCATCCGTCCCGTCACCCCACCGGACTCCTGGCCCCCAGTGGAGAAGCCAACGGTGAAGATCGAGCGGGTCCCCCCACGTGAGGGAGAGCTCCGCGGCATCTGGGTGTGGTACGACACCCTGGGGGAAGCCGGGGTGGAGGAGGGGATCGCCCAGATCAAAGAGCTGGGCTTCACCGATGTGTTCCTCCTCGTCAAGGGGATCTCCGGCCGGGTCTGCTGGCCATCGAAGATCGCCCTTGCCAAGTACGAGGACACCACGATCCTCGAGCGGGCCGTAAAGGCAGCCCATGAGGCGGGTCTGCGCCTGCACGCCTGGTTCGTCGTTTCGAAGGACAAGGCTTATCTTGCAGCCTATCCTGACTCCCGCATGTGGGGGATCCCCAAGGAGCTGGGCGGTGACTTCCGGCGTGCTGGCTCCACTGTGGAGTTCGCCGATCGGCCGGATTACCGCCAGTACCTCATCGGCCTGATGAAGGAAGTGCTTGAGTACGGCGTGGACGGGATCCACCTCGACTACGTGCGCTATCCGACCGGGGCCTGGGGCTGGAGCCCGGCTCACATCGGCCGCGCCTGGATGGAGGGCCTGGACGTGAACTTCCTCCTTAAAACCGCGATCGAGACCTGGGGCAGCCAGGGCGATGGCAAGAAATTCATCGACATGTACTACGAGGGCCGTTACCCGGATATCAATCGCTGGGTCCAGATGCGGATGGACGACGTGTACGCCTTCGTCACGGAGATCCACGACGCGGTGAAGGCCATAAAGCCCGACGTGGTCCTCTCCGCGGCCCTGATGCCCGAGGGCGGCGACACCGACCCCTACCAGAATGCCTTCGCCATGGTCCACTACGGCCAGCGGTTCGCGGACTTCGGGGATCTCTGCGACATGGTCATCCCCATGACCTACCACATGGAGTGGGGCAACGAGGCCGGATGGATCGTCCAGTCTATGAGGGCACCCGCCAGGTCGTCCCGGAGGGCAAGCCCGTCCTCATGGGGGTTCAGGGGTTCGATATCTCGGCCGTTGAGTTCCAAAAGGCCATCTACGCTGCCAGGCAGGCTGGTGCGGATGGGTTCGTCGTCTTCCGCTACGGGTCGCTTGTGTCCAGCGGGGAGCTCACACAGGCCCTGGCCGAGGCCCTTCAGGAGTAGGGCTTTAAAGGAGGTTTAGATGAGGAAGCTGCTCATAGCACTCGTGGCCCTGGGCACGGTGGTCGCCGCCGCCGGGGCCACCCAGATCACCTTCTGGTTCGCCGGGGGAGACCCGAAGACGGACCTCCCCCTCGTAAAGCAGTACATCGAGGAGTTCGAAGAGGCCACCGGCATCAAGGTGAAGTTCGTCGCCATCCCGTGGGCCGAGGATCCACACACCAAGATCCAAGTGGCCATCGCCTCCGGAAAAGCCCCGGACCTCATCAAGCTGGGGTCGCCGTTCGAGCACGTGCTCGCCCGCTTCGGGGTTTTGGAACCCCTGGACAACCTGATCCCCGACGAGGTGGTAGAGGCCTTCATCCCAGCGGTCCTCGAGGACTCACGCTACCAGGCCTCCACCCCGAAGGGCCTTAAGGGCAAGCTCATCTCCGTGCCCTACTTCACCGACGTCCGCACTGTCCTCTATCGCAAGGACATCTTCGCCGAGAGGGGCGTGCCCGAGCCGGCGGATTGGACGTGGGACGATTTCGCGAAGTACGCCCAACAGCTCACCTTCGACCGGGACGGGGACGGCCAGATCGACGTCTACGGCTTCGGGACCTCCGGTCGGTACGCCTCCCAGTGGGTCACCTTCGCTTGGCAGGCCGGCGGCAGGATCCTCGACGAGAACGGTTATCCCGCCGTCAACTCCCCAGAGTTCATCGAGGGGGTTAAGTTCTACTGGGACCTGTTCAACACCTACAAGGTCGTCCCGCCGGGGGCCGTCACCGCCAACCTGTGGGACATCGGCCGCAAGATGCTCGCCGAGGGGAAGGTCGCCATGTACGTGGACTGCGGCGACTCTGCCAAAGTCCTGTACGAGGAGCTCGGCGATAAATTGGGCGTGGGTCTCCTGCCCAAGCACCCGGTCACCGGCAAGCGCACCGCCTTCTCCGGGGCCGACTCCTTCGTGATCCCCCGGCAATCCCGGCACAAAGAGGAGGCTGCACAGCTCCTCCTTTGGCTCATCGACAAGGACAGGATGCTCGAGTACTGCAAGGTGTCAGGGTTCCTGCCGGCCCGGCAGGACGCTGCGGACGATCCAAGCTTCGCTGAGGATCCGATCAAGTCCATGTACATCAAGCAGCTTGGGGACTCGCGGGGCTGGATCAAGCACCCCGAGGCTAGCTTCATTGCCCGCACCCTCAGGGCCGAGATCCAGGACGCCCTGAGCGGGAAGAGGTCCGTGGAGGAGGCCCTGAACCGGGCCCAGGAGGCCATCCTGGCTTACCTCCAGGAGAAGGGCTACATCCGCTAGCCGGAAGGACGGCACAGGGGAGGGGGCACTCCCCCTCCCCTTTTTGTCGTGTGGCGGGAGGGAACGTGCGCAGAAAGTGGCTGAAGCCCCTACGAGAGGCATTCCTCGGGTACTCGTTCTGCGCCCCGGCCTACGTGGTCTTCGCCGTGTTCATCTTCATCCCCATCGTCTGGGCGTTCGTGCTGAGTTTCTTCGACTACAACATCCTAACCTTGGAAAGCCCGCACTTCGTGGGGCTCCGCAATTACATAAAGCTCTTCAAAGATAGTGTCTTCTTCATCTCGCTGCGTAACACCGCCTTGTATGCCCTGATTTACGTGCCGATTTCGCTTTTCTTCGGGTTCGTATTCGCCCTCCTACTCAACGACGACTTCCCCGGCCGGAACTTCTTCCGCATGGCCATCTTCGTCCCCTCCGTGATCTCCCTGGTGGTGGAGAGCATCGTTTGGATGCTGATCCTCTCGGCGCAGCCCTCCGGGCTAATGAACCGCATCGTGGGCCTGTTCGGAATCTCCCCCCGGGGATGGCTGTCGGACCCCAAGCTGGCCCTGACCTCGGTGGCCATCTTCATGATCTGGCGCTCGTTCGGCTACAACATGCTCCTTTACCTCGCCGCGATGCAGGGCATCCCCGCCGAGCTCTACGAAGTAGCCGAACTCGATGGGGCGCGCTCCTGGCAGAAGACGCTATACGTGACCCTCCCCATGCTCAAGCCCACCACCTTCTTCCTCACCGTCACCTCAGTCATCAGCTCATTCCAGATCTTCACCCCGATCTACATCATGACCGGAGGAGGACCGGGCTACTCGACCACCACGATCGTGAACTACCTCTACCAAAAGGGGTTTCAGGAGTTCGAAATGGGGTACGCCTCGGCGATAAGCTACGTGCTCTTCGTGATCCTGATCATCCTAACGGT
>MTNI01000117.1 GCA_002011415.1 Candidatus Acetothermia bacterium JdFR-47 | reverse complement strand
CCCGTGGGGGCGACCCGCCAGCACCACCTCCAGGTCCTCCCGTCCCCCCCGGTCCAGGGGGTTGATCCGCACCCAGACCTCGGTGTCCCCGAAGTCCATGGNCGCCAGGACCTCCCGCACCAGGAACCGGGCGGCGTCCTTCTCGCCAGGGGGGACGGANTCCTCCAGGTCCAGGAGCAGGCAGTCAGGACCGAAGGTGTCCACGAACGCCAGCACCCGGGCGTTGTTCCCCGGGACGTAAAGGCGCGAGCGCCGGAGCCTGCCCTTGGGGCTCCCCCGCCGCTCGGCCGCGATGGGGGCCGGCCGGCGGAAGGCCTCCCCACCCCCGGTCGCCCGGTACAGGGCACACAGCAAGCGGGCCCGGATCACATGGTCGTAGGCGCCCTGCTCCCGGACCTCCACCTCCGCCCCNGTCACCCCCAGGGCCCGCAGCGTGCCCTCCGCCACCTCGCGGATCCGGTCGGCGTACATGGGGCCGGTCTTGGAATGTACGGAAATGGTCAGGCCCCCTGCCGGACGCACCCGCACCAGGGCATCNGAGCGCTCCTCTGAGCCACAACCAGCCTCTCGTTTCAGCTCCACTTATCCCCTCCTCAGGCTGCATTGTAGCCTTAAAGGCAGCTGTTAGAGAAACCGGAGGGGGCGATAGGCCGGATTCTCACTGACCCTGCCCCCAACGATAGAATACCGCTTGCCATGAAGATCGTGGTCACCGGTCAGCCTGGGGTGGGGAAGACCACCCTGGTGGAGAGGGTGCTGGCAGAGGTTCCCCCTCAAGGCGGGGGGGATGATCACCCGGGAGATCCGCAAGATAGGGCGGCGGGTGGGGTTCGCGGTGATCGACGTCGCCACAGGAAAGGAAGGGGTGTTGGCGCACATCCACCTCCCCCGCGGTCCCCGACTGGGGCGCTACCGGGTGAACTTACAGGATTTAGATGGTGTGGGGGCAGCGGCCATCGAATGGGCCCTGGAGCATGCAGACCTGGTGGTGGTGGACGAGGTGGGGCCGATGGAACTGAAGTCGCCCCGGTTCATCGCCGCGGTAGAACGGGCTCTGACTGCCCCCAAGCACCTCCTGCTCACCGTGCACCGGGCTTCCAACCACCGGCTGGCTTATCGGGCCCGGCACGAGTGTGACCTCCTGGTCCGGCTCACTGTGGGCAACCGCGATGAGAAGACAGGCCAAATCATCGAGCTTTTCAGCCAGCTGGCCTCGGGGAGAGCTGGGAACAGCGGGGGCAACGAATTCGGGGCCCCTCCTTCAGCTGAGCGGCCGGGAGCCTTTGGCGCCCCCTAAGCTTGGTTTCGCCGGCCAGGCGGGGAGTCATCCGGGGGACGAGGGCCATTGATTTCCCAACTCATGAGCAGGCGGCGGATGTTGCGGGTGTGCTCTCGGCAGTGTTCGATGGCCCGGCGCAGCATCTTGCGGGCACTCCACTTCTCCGGGATGGAGGCGTACCACCCGGGCACCGTCACCCGCCCCTCCCACCCTGGGGGAAGACTGCGGGCGAACTCTTGAAACGCCTCCCAGCTCACCCGAAGGCAGTCCAGGGGCCTGGCAGAGTGGCCCTTGATCCAACCATGGGCCTGGGAGATTACCGCCGGCAAGCCGCTGTCCGTTGGGTCATCTAGGATCCTAGTCATGTACCAAAGTTCCGCCTGNGCCACGTGGAGCAGGATCTCCCGGATGGAGCGAACAGACGGGCTTTCTCTGCGCTCCAGCAGCTCTTCGGGGAGCGGGTCCACGAGTTCCAGAAGTTCCCGGTGGGCCCAACTTCCGATCCGCAGGTAGCGCTCGATCTCATTTCGGGTCACCGGTAGCGTGTCTGGGCCATAGAACCCANCGTCGTCTCCGGACTCGAAGTCGCCAGCCACTTCCACCTCCTCCGCGATCCGGTAGCTGGCGTCCGGCGGCACCGGTTCCCCATGGGCGGAAAGCCAAGCGAGGTGGTCTGCAAGCACCGGGGTGAAACCCGACTCCATAGCATCCCGACTGGGGAAGCGGATTCCCAGGCCGGGGGGTTCCAACACATGGGCCATCACCCGACCCGATTTCGATATGTCTAGGTAAACATCTGTCATCCTCTGCTCCTCCGGCTATGGNCGAGTGGAATTGGAAGCCCAGTAGNGGGTGATCACTGCCAGGAGTGCGGAATCCGTCGGCTCTAGGTTCCCAGGCTCTGGGCCCAGGAGGTAGTTGAACGCGGTCACGGTCTCCCTCCAAGGGGGCCAACTGGGCTCCCAAGCCCACAGGGCCCAGTTCANCCCCCGGGCCTCAAACAGGGCGATCTGATCTTCCAAAAACTCGGCTGCCCCCGGGGCCCACCGCACCACCCCGAACTCGTTCACCGCTACCGGCACCCGATGTGCAGCTACGAACTCGTCCACCGGGGACAGGAGCTCCTCCAGCCACCCNCGGTCGAAGTNGTCCGGGAACCCGTCCCAGTCAGTATCGAACCGGCCGGGGTAGGTGTACCCACGGGCATGAGGTTCCTGGTGGGTGTAGACGAATGGTTGGTACTGGTGCACGGTGTACACGGTGCGGGGGTCTTGGGTGGGAACCAGATATGGCAACCAGTCCACCGCGCTGTAGCCCATTGCCCCCACCAGGATCGGGGTGTGGGGGTCCACCTGGCGGATGGCGGCCACGATCACCGGGTAAAGCTGNTTCCAGTCGTAGAGGGTCCCTCCATAGCGGGCGTAGAACTCCTCTGGGTCCCAGACGTCCAACCGATCGCGGAGGTAGTCGCTGCCCACCTCGTTGGAGTTGGGTTCAACCATGAGGTCGTAACCTACCACGACGGGGTTGTGTCGGTAGCGCCGGGCGGTGTACTTCCACATCTCCGCCCACGCGGCTTGGGCTTCCGGGTCACCCCACACCGAGTCGTTTAAGTACTCCTCTCCGAACCAGTCCCCCAGATCCCCCAGCAGGAAGGTGAACTCAGNGCGCCCCGGGCCGGTGCGGAAGGAGATGACGGCGTACAGGCCGGCCGCTTCCGCCATCCCCAGCAGCCGATCCAGGTTGGCTTGAGCAGCGGGGTCAAGNCGGTACGGAGGGCGTTCNGTGAACAGACCGGGGTGGGAGATGTTCACGTAATTGGCCCCCAAGGCGGCCAATCGGTCGAAGTCTTCTTGTGTAAACGGGGGGCCGAACGGCCCCGGGCCCAGGAAGGTGCGGCCATCCAGCTCCGGGTACACCCGCCGCTGGTAGACGTTCGCCCCGCGCAGCTGGGTGGGACCGGTCCATAGCCGCCACTTGTCCTCNGGCGCGCTTGCCCCACCCANCGGGGGGCACACCGCCCCGACCACTAGGAGCAAGCTGAGGATCNCTATCTGGCTTTTTCTTGAGCGAGCCATGTGTCCTTATANCGCCTTTTCCCTTCCCCAAGCAAATCCGCCCCCGGGGGGTTCAATGCCGGCGGTTCGGCCNCTCTTTGCGAGCCGGGGACGCAATCAGGGGAGTTCTCCCACCTCCCACAGGATCACGGTGAGGTCGGCGGAGCTTGAGGCCAGAAGCTCCCCGTCCGGAGA
>MTNI01000192.1 GCA_002011415.1 Candidatus Acetothermia bacterium JdFR-47 | reverse complement strand
CAGCGCCGAATCGCGTGTAGACCACTGGTCATCGCTTATCCTGGTTCTAAAGAGGCAAGGAGCTCGTCCAAGCGAGCCTTGGCAACGCCACACACCTTGTCTGCGGCACCATAGAAGACGAGAAGCTCGTCTCCGAGAACCGCAACGCCTTCGGGGAAGACCACGTTGGGAACGTCGCCTTCTACTTCCCAGGGCTCCTCCGGCTCCAAGATAGGCTCCGGAGTGCGGGCGATGACCCGCCAAGGCTCCTCCAAATCCAAGAGCGCCGCTCCAGCCCGGTAGACACGGTTAGGGTCAACACCATGGTAGATGAGGAGCCACCCTTTATCGGTCTTGATGGGCGGCGGCCCGGCGCCGATCTTCGTGGCTTCCCAGGGCTGCTCCGGTCCCATAATCACCTTGTGCCCGTACATCCTGCCAGGTAAGCCATCTAGGAAGGCGAACCAGATGCTGGGTTGTTCAGTTGGATAGCCGGGGCCAACCCAGTTGCTTGGCCTGTGGATGACGGCATATTTCCCCTGAATCCTCTCAGGAAAGAGCACCACGTCCCTTTCGGCAGCGTCGTAGGGGGTGATGACGCCCAGCCTGGTGAACTCGCGGAAATTCTTCACCCGCGCCAAGGCGGTACGGGCGTGAGCCTGTTGGGGCTTGGGAATGCCCAGTCGCTTCCGCACATCACCAGGAGGAGCAGGGGTAGGAGTAACTACGTAAGTCATGTAGAGCTCTCCTTCGATCTCGGTGAGCCGGGCGTCTTCAATGGACATTTCCCACAGCTTAATGTCAGGACCGAAGACGGGTTCCTCAGGCCGTTCCAGTAGGTTCATGTCCTTGTCGAACACGGCGTAGCCCAGGTAGGAAGCGTAGCGAACGTAGTCGCCCACGGCCCGGTACAGAACGTGGATTTTCCCGTCCCTGTAGAGGGCGGCGCAGTTGAACGTCGCCACCGCCTCCCAGTCGTCTCCCCTGGGTTCGATGATGGGATTGCCTTCGCAGCGTTTCAGTTTCATCACTCCCTCCAATTTCTCCAATTTAGCCGCAGAGGGCACGGTAGAGCCCCCGGAAAACTCTGTCCGCCACCGCAAGGGCAGGGTTGTACACCACCTTAGCCTCAAAGCCAGAAGTTGGCATCAAGATGGGGTTGCCTTCGTAGTCCGAAAAAGAACCAAGATTTCGCCTCCCTCAACTCAAAACTTTGCGAAAGAAGACCTCGCTCACTCCCCCTTCGTTAATCCCGGCGATAAAGCCGCATTCTTCGAATCCCATATGCCTGTGCCAGGCCTGAGGCTCCGGTTCATTCGCCTGTGAGGAGCTGAACAGCACCGAGTGCCCCTTGCTCCGCAGAAATTCCTCTAAGAAGTGGAGCAAAGCCCTGCCAATCCCTTTCTTCCGGTATTCCGGCAGAACCCGGATGAGCCCGATGTAAGGTACCTGTGACCAGAGATACTCCAGACGCAGGTGTCCAACAAGCTTTCCATTTGCCTCGGCGACGATAATTTCCCTCTCTTCAATCTTCCTCTTGATTATCGCCTCATCAATCTCGCTATCCTCTCGAACGCACCACTCCAAATCCTCAAGCGTGGCGAATCTAACTTTAAGGGGGAGCATCTTCCGGGCCATCTCCTTGCCTCCCTTAGCCATCTCAACAAGGAAATCTACGGTTCGCAAACCGCATAGACCTCAACCGCAGCTTTTGACGTTACCCTGACCCTGTAAACCCCTGGCACATTGACCTCACACATTCCCTTGAACCTTTCCACCTCATCCCAGGCCAAATCGGGCTTGGGGGCGATGAGGTGGTGGTAGGGCACCATGACCTCCAGCGCCAGTTCGACATCCTTGGGCCTGGCAACTATGTGGCAGCGGTTGAATACCAAAATGGGCGTGAAAGCTTCAAAGCCCTGTTCTCTCACGAGTTCACCCTCGGCAAACTGGCCGCTTCCGACCCTGATCACGTAAGGGGCCCTTTTAGGCAGCGGCACGGGGATCTCCGAGAACCCCAGGTACCACTGGATGAGGACCCTGTCCAGGTAGAAGGCATCGGGCCTGTTGGAAGACTGGGTCCCGTAATCCATCACGTACCCGAACCAGCCGGACTTCACCGTGTTGTGCAGCGCCCCGGTTATCAGGAGCAGGGACGTGTGTTTGGGGAACTTGCCGCTGGAAATCAGCACCCTTTCGTCCAGGGTCCACTTCACACCTGAGACGTAAGGGAAGTAGAGGACCCCCAGGCAATCGCAGCTCTCGCTTATGCATTCAACCGTGTGTTTACCGTAGTCTGCGACCAGGAGCTTCTGGCCCCAAGGGGATATGCGCAGGGAATCGAGGCTTGCGGGTATGGAGTATTGCCTGACCTTCTCCACCTTTCCAGGGCGTTCCACATCCTCAAGCACGTACAGCCCGCCGTCCCCGCCGTGCATCGGGTTTGAGAGCAACCAGAGCCTGCCATGGGAGTCCAAAGCGGCGCTCGTTATCCCCTCGACGGGCAGGCTTAACCCCCTTTGAAGCTGGAGGTTCTCCAAATCCCTGACCTCCACGACATTCGTCCCAGTGGCTACGTATAAGAGACGCTCTTCGGCATCTATGTAGAGTTCAAAGCCACCCCATTTGTAGGGTGTCAAAGCCTCGCCGAGGACGGCGTTGTCCTTGAACTTGGCCACCCCATAGGTGCCTGGCCTTTTGGCCGGGTGGATGCCGGCGATTACTTCATCCGGATTCAATGGGTTGTATTGAGCATCGGAGACGTCGAGGAAAACCGCCCCTGGGAACTTAGCCGGGTCGTATTTGTGGAGACCAAGGCCGTAGCTTATCCCTAAAAGCGCCCATCTCTCGGAGTTATGCATTTTTCAACACTCTCCTATGACTCTCCTATGATCCTGTGCTTTGGTAATGGTTGATCCCCACTTGCCAGAAGGAATACGCGATGGTGAATAAGACTAGTCCTACCAAAGGTGTCAGATAGGCAAAGGTGGGGGAGAAAAGGGTATCCCCTGTCCGGTTCAAGAATGCGGTCGCCGGATAATAGCTCATGAAGCTCACTGGGACGACGAAGGTCAAGACGAACTGGAGCAGGGCGTTGTAGATGTCCAGTGGGTAGAGGGCGAATTGGTCGCTGAACGTGATGGTAAGCCAGGAGAGCCGCCACGCTTCGGTTATCCAAAATGCAAGGGTGTTTACGACCAAGAAAAGAGAAAGCTCGATCAAACAGCCCCCCGCCACCACCAAGAGGAGGAAGCCGAGCGCCGCTGGGGTCCAATGGAGCCCAACCAGCTGGCTCGCTATCGTGAAACAAATGATCCCGAGTCCCAGGTCCCCGATGCCCGCCGGATCGTACTCCCAGGTGATGAGCTGAAGGAGGGGGTTCAAGGGGCGCAAGAGGACCCTATCGAACTCCCCCCAGCGCACGTACCGAGAGATCACCTGAACGTTGTGAAAGAGTAAGGTATAGCAGCCGTGAGCTAGAAGCCTCAGGGAATAGATAAAGAAGATCTCCTCCTTGCTCCACCCGGCCATGCTCTTGAAGCGGGCGAGCACGGCCCA
>MTNI01000014.1 GCA_002011415.1 Candidatus Acetothermia bacterium JdFR-47 | reverse complement strand
GCAGGAAGCGGTCTATCTCCGCGAGGATCCGGGCCGACTGCCACACGAAGATCCCGGCGTTCCAGTAGTAGCTTCCCTCGGCGAGGAACCGCTCGGCGGTGTCCGAGTCGGGTTTTTCCGTGAACCTCCGCACGCAGAAGACAGTGTGGCCCGCGACCTCCAGGAGGGGCTCGCCCCGCTGGATATAGCCGTAGCCGGTGGCAGGATACGTGGGCTCGATCCCCAGGGTGACGAGGTGCCCCTCTTTAGCTGCCTCCACGCCGGCCGCGAGCGTCTTCCTGAACCCCTCCTCGTCTCGGATCAGGTGGTCGGCGGGGAGGGCGATCATGATCGCCTCCGGATCCAGAAGGGAGGTGACGAGGGCCGCCAGGCCGATTGCCGGGGCNGTGTTGCGCCCCTCGGGCTCGGNGAGCACCTGGCGTTCGGGCANCNCCAGGGCGCCCTGGATGGGGNCGGAGAGCCGCCGCTCGGTTATCACGTACACNCGCTCCGAGCCCGTCAGGGGCAGGACCCGATCGTAGGTCGCCTGGATCAGGCTCCTTCCGCCGCCGCCCAGGGGCAGGAAAGGCTTGGGCCGCTCCGGCTTGGAGGCCGGCCACAGCCTCTCTCCCTTCCCCCCGGCCATGATCACCGCGTATACGCTCACCTTCTACCTCCTAGGCGCTTCTTCTGGTTGGGGCCGTTTGCGCCTTGCTCGCGAAAGGGTCACGGCCGGAACCCCAGGCCCCATTTTTGCGAGAAGACGCTTGAGTTCGTCCACATTTGGTCATTCTATCATAGTGCCTTGCCTTCCACGACGGCCCGACTGGGCGTGGCGCGGGGGCTAGAATTGAAGGAGAGAGGACGACGATGGTCGAAGCGACGTTCAGGTTTTACGCTGAGCTCAATGACTTTTTGCCCGAGGAGCGACGACAGCGGGAGTTCACCTATGAGTTTTCGGGGAGCCCCGCGGTCAAGGACGCCATCGAGGCCCTGGGGGTGCCTCATGTAGAGGTGGACCTGATCTTGGTGAACGGCCGCTCAGTGCCGTTTTCCTATCGCCTTCAGCCCGGAGATCGGGTGGCCGTGTACCCGATGTTCGAGTCCCTGGACATCTCTCCCCTGACGCGGCTCCGGCCGCAGCCGCTCAGGCGCCCCACGTTCGTCGCCGACGTTCACCTGAGGAAGCTCGCCCGGCTCCTTAGGCTTCTGGGCTTCGACGTGGTCTTCCGGGACGACGCCGACGACCCCGAGCTCGTCGAGCTCTCGGTGCGGGAGGGCCGGATCCTCCTCACCCGGGACCGCCAGCTCCTCAAGCACGGTGCCTTGACCCACGGCTACTTCGTTCGCTCGGAGCGGCCGGTCGAACAGGCCCGGGAGGTCATCCGCCGCTTCGACCTCGCCGGCCAGGTCCGCCCCTTCACCCGCTGTCTTGAGTGCGGAGGGCCGCTTGAACGAGTGGCGAAGGAACAGGTGCTGGAGCGTATTCCACCGCGCACCGCCGCCTGGCTCGACGAGTACGTGCTTTGCCAAGGCTGCGGCAAGCTCTACTGGCGTGGCACCCACTACGGGCGCCTGGAGCACTTGGTCGCCGAGGTGCTCGCCCCGGAGGGCCGCGGTTCCCCCCAGCGGGCTGGGGCGTGAGGTCCCGCTTACTTCCCTTCGCAGAAGCGCGTGGCGAGGAGCTCCTGGGCGTGGAAGGCCATGTCCTCCCTATACGCAGGCGAAAGCCCCACGTCTATCGTCCCCTCGGAGAGCATCTTGGCCAGGGTGTACTGCACTCCCCAGGCCCCCATATAGGAAAGCGTGGAGTCCTTGTCCCCGCAGTCGTGGGGGAGGTCCACGTGCCGGGCCTCGTGGAAGATGAGGAGGATGAGGTGGGCAAGGCCCACCCCGGACCGGGGGTCGCGCCACACGGTCCGGTAGCGCAAAAGCTCCTGGGCGGCCTTCTGCAGGACGATGGCGATGGCCGGTTCCGTCCTGCCCAGGGGAAGCACTCGGATGCAGCAGTGGCTGTACTTGGCCGTATGGCTCACCACGATGGCCCCGATCTTAGATTTGAGCCAATCGTAGGGGTGAAGGGAGGTCCAGGGCAGGGGAGCACTTAAGCGCATGTGGCGGATCACCCGCAGTGCCTGGTAGATGGCGAGCTGGTCGCTAAGTTCCCGCATCGAGGCGGGCGGTTCAGCGCAGCTGTAAACGGGGTCGCGCGTCCGTCGGGGTGGCTGGAACAGAATCGGGAAGTCCCGCTCCAAGATGGCGAGCTCCTCGGCAGGGGGACAGGTGGCGAGGAAGCCGTCGATGTCCTGGATGGGCGTGCCCCCGGGGATCGTGTCCCAGGTGCTCTCCCCACATACCGCCGCCCTTACGTCATCGAGCAGCTCGTTTTCCACCACCGTGATCTGCTTTGGAGCGGCTTCCCAGCGGACTTCGTGGCATAGAGGTCCCGCACCTTCAGCACGAGGGCTCACCTCGCCTCCGCAGAACAGGGGGCGAATGGCCTCCCCAAGCTCCCGCACGAGGAAGGGGTGATCTGAGCGGACGAGTGCCCCGAGCGTGCCCGTCCTTTCGATGGTTGCGGGCACCCGCACTACCTCTCCCAGGGTAATCCAGCCCTTCCCAGCCCGTAGCTCCGGCCCGAGGCAGTTCCAGGTGAGCTGAAGGCCGAGCTCCCCGTAAGCCGTAACCATCGGCTCTAGCGTGACCACCTGGGCCTCCGGCGAGTCGGCCGCCCAGGCCGAGCCGAAAGCCAGAGCTGCTGTCATCAGCACCGTTGCGAACAACATACCGCTCCCTTCCTCAATAATTTGCTTATATTACTGCTCTGACCGACGAGTTGCCTTTCTGGTTCGCCTTAACGGTGGATGTGTCCCCCTACACCCTGGAGGAGGTCAAGTCCGGTCAGCCCGTGGTCTGCGAGGCCCTGCACGCTAGCGAAGTCCTCTGGGTCCGTCCTGGCGTGGAGTTCTGACTTTGATTGCCCCTGAAATTGGGACATGCCGGGTCTGTACAGCCTGGCCGTTTTTCGTTAACCAGGTACGATGGATTCTGCTGTGGGACCAGGGAAAACCAAGGTAGCCATTGCCCGCGCCGCTGGCTATGGGTCCGGGAGCGTCGACGCGGCGGTGAAAGAGGCCGTCTCCCTCATCGGCGGCGTCGAGGCGGTCGTCCGTCCCGGCGACCACGTGTTCGTGAAGGTCAACCACCTCCCGCCCCCGTCACCTCCCGAGCGGGGGATCATCACCCACCCCAGGTTCGCTGAGGCGGTGCTGAAGTTGCTCCTTGAGGTCACGCCTCACGTCACGGTGGGGGATGACCTGCGTTCCGATTCCAAGGGGTTTGAGGTGTCCGGCTACCGCCAGGTCTGCGCGCGCCTGGGGGTGAGGCTCCTCAACCTGCCAGAGCTCGGCTTCCAGAAGGTGCGCTGCGATGGGGTGATCCTGAAGGAGGTCTTCGTCGCCCGCGCCCTGCTCGAGGCCGACGTGGTCGTGGACCTGCCCAAGCTCAAGACCCATTCCCTTACCCTGTTCACGGGCGCGGTGAAGAACTTCTACGGGGTCATCCCCGCGGGGCTGCGGGTCCAGTATCACGGGCGTTACAAAAACA
>MTNI01000160.1 GCA_002011415.1 Candidatus Acetothermia bacterium JdFR-47 | reverse complement strand
GTAGCTCAACGAGGGATCGGAAGATCTCCACTGTGCCAAGGAGGAGCCTCCCCTTTCCCTCCCGGATCGGGGGCTCGATCTCCAAGGGGCACCCCACGGCGGCCGCGGCCTCGAGTCGCATCGCTGGTTCCCCCTCGTAGGTGCGCTCTTGACATAGCCCCAGCCAGGCCGCCACGGCGTCGAGGAACCGCCCGGCGCTCGTCGTGGCCGGGCAGTTTAGTCCCCGGGCGATTTGGAGCCTCACTGCCGCGAGTTCCTGGGAGGAGAGCCTGGAGGCGGCCGGGTCCAGCCCCGCGGCGATGAGGTAGCTCGCTGCCATGCGGCCCGGCCGCAGGGTGGCCAGGTCCCCGCCCGGCATGGGCACCTCCGCGAGCGACCCCGCTCGGGCGTAGGTTCCCCTCCGCCAGACGATCACCTCCCCGCCCCAAGCCGTTCCGTCGTCCCCGTAGCCGTAGCCGTCGGCGGCAATCCCAACGATTTCGTCTACGTCCCATTCAGCAGCGAGGCCGGCCACGTGGGCCACGTGGTGTTGCACCGGAACCGGCTCCCCGAGCTCACGGGCGAGTTTAGTGGTGGCGAAGGCCGGGTGGAGGTCGCAGGCGATCCGCCGCGGCCTGGGAGTGCCCGTGATCGCAAGCAAGTGCTCGATCGCCTCCCGTAGGAACTCCAGGGTCTCGAGGTGCGCGACGTTCCCGATGTGCTGGGAGAGGTAGACCTTCCCCCGATGGTAGAGGGCGAACGCGACGTTCAGCTCCGCCCCCAGAGCAAGAAGCGGCTCCTCCCCTAGGTCCAAGGGGATCGGCTCCGGCACCCAGCCCCGGGAGCGGCGGAGGAAGGTGGGGAGGCCTCCAGAGACCCGTACCACCGAGTCATCGCAGCGGGCGACGATCCGCCGGTTATGGAGCAGGAACCCGTCGGCCACCCCGGCGAGTTCCCGGATGATCTCCTCGTTCTCGATAAGCATCGGCCGCCCCGGGAAGTTGGCGCTTGTCATCACCAAGGGAAAGTCGAGCTGCTTAAAGAGCAGGTGATGGAGTCCCGAATAGGGGAGCATGACCCCCACGGTGTGGAGCCCCGGGGCGACGGCAGGGGCGAGGTACCCGGGTTTTTCCAGCAGGACCACGATGGGCCGACGGGGAGAGTGCAGGAGCTTCCACTCTTCTGCGGTGGGGGCAGCGAAGTGTTCAATCATGTCAGCGCTGGCCATGAGGGCGAAGGGCTGGCCCGGCCGAGAGAGGCGCTTCCTGAGCTCGGCCACGGCCTCCTCCCGCGTGGCGTCGCAGGCGATGTGGGTCCCCCCGATCCCCTTGATGGCGACGATCTTCCCTTCCCGGAGGGCCGCGGCCGCGAGCTCTACAGGGTCCCCTTTGGCTTCCCTCCCGTCCTCGATGTAGAGGAGTCGGGGGCCGCATGCCGGGCAGGCAATGGTCTGGGCGTGGTAACGGCGGTCCAGGGGGTCGGTGTACTCCCGGCGGCACTCCTCACACATGGGGAAGTCGCGCATGGAGGTGCGGGGGCGGTCATAGGGGAGCGCCTCGATCACCGTGAACCGCGGTCCACAGTCGGTGCAGGAGGTGGCCCAGTAGCTGTGGTAGCGACTCCCCGGGTCGTCGATGTCAGCGAGGCACCGATCGCAGGTAGCGATGTCCGGGGGGATGGTGCCGCCTCCCTCTCCTCCGTCCCGAGAGGCAAGGATGCGAAATCCCTTTTCCCCAGTGGGGGTGCGCTCTTCCACCCGGAGCTCGGCGATCTCTGCAAGTGGCGGCGCTTCGTCCCGCAGGGCAGAGAGGAAGGACTTCACGTTTCCGGCCGGGCCCTCTACCTCGATCTCCACCCCGGCGTCCCCCAGGTTGCGGACGAACCCGGCGAGGCCGCTTCGCACGGCGATGCGGTACACGAAGGGGCGGAAGCCCACCCCTTGGACGATCCCGTTTACGCGGATGTAAAGGCGCCTGCGCCCTTCCATGGGCGGTGATTATACCGGTGACCGTGCCCGAGGCCGGGTACGATTTGTTTAGCGCGAGCCTAGAAAGGGGGAGTAAAGATGAGCATAGTGGAACGCGTTGAGGTCTACCGGTTTCGCTTTTCGCTTGCGAAGCCATTCACCATTGCTTTAGGCAGCGTCTCCGAAGTAGAGGAGATCATCGTGCGGGTGGTGGATGATGCCGGATGCGAGGGGTGGGGAGAGGGGTCGCCCAGCCGACGGATCCTTGCAGCCACGGCGGACACGATCATCTGTGCCCTGGACGTTTTAGCCCCTCTAATCCTCAGGGAGGACCCCCGCCGCCTGGGGCATCTTGTGGACCGGATGGACCAGGCCCTGGAGGGAAACAGCCCGGCCAAGGCGGCCCTGGACATCGCCCTCCACGACCTGGTGGGGCGTATCCACGGGGAGCCGGTCTGGCGGCTTTTGGGAGGGAGCCGGGCCGAACCGGTGGAGACGGACTTCACCGTGAGCATCGACGCCCCGGAAGCGATGGCCGCCGAGGCGAAGAGGCTCGTGGGGGAGGGCTTCCGGACCATCAAGGTCAAGGTGGGTGAGGACCCGGCCCGCGATGTGGAACGGGTGCGCCGGATCCGGGAGGCCGTGGGCGAGGAGGTGGCCCTGCGGATCGATGCCAACCAGGGTTGGACCAGGGCCGAGGCGGTGTGGGCCCTGTCGCGCATGGCAGAGCTGGACATAGAGTTCGTGGAGCAGCCGGTGGCCGCCTGGGACATCGAGGGCTTGGCTTGGGTGAGGCAGCGCTCCCCCATCCCGGTGATGGCGGACGAGTCTGTCCACTCCCCCCAGGACGCCTGGCAGGTCATCCACGCCGGGGCGGTGGACTACGTGAACATCAAGCTGATGAAGGCCGGGGGGCTTCGCCGCGCCTGCGAGATCGCTGCGATCTGTCGGGCAGCGGGCGTCCCCAACATGATCGGCGGGATGGTGGAATCGAACCTCTCCGCCACGGCCGCCGTCCACTTCGCCATGGCCGAGCGGAACGTGATCTTCCGCGACCTGGACCTGGGCACAGAGCCCACGGCTCAGCTCATCGCCGAGGGCGGCTCGCACATAGTGGCCGGCCGTCAGGAGCTCCACGACCCGGAGGCCCCGGGCCTCGGCATCGTGACCATCCGAAGGGAACGGCTGGGAGAGCCCGTGCGGGTGTACGAGCGGTAAAGCGGATTTTCCCTGCCGCCGGCTGTTACCGATGTCCACTCAGCCTGAGACAGGGAGGGTTGTTTTGCGCTGGCGCACGGCCAGCAATGGGAAGACCATGGTCCGGGCGGAGATTGACCTTTGGGCCTTACGCGCGAACTTGGTGGCCGTGCGGGAGCATCTTCCCCGCGGCTGCTGCTTGATGTTCGTGGTCAAGGAGGACGCCTACGGGCACGGCCTCCTGCGGGTGGCGGAGGTCTCCCAGGACCTGGTGGACTGGTATGGGGTGGCCTCTGTGACGGAGGCGCGGGCCCTCAGGCGGGCAGGCCTTTCCCACCCCATCTTCATCATGCTTCCCCCGTTGGGTAAGGCCCTCCTCCAGGCGATCCGGGAGGGGTACCACCTTCCCATCGGGGACGAGGAGATGGTGGCGGAGGTGCCCCGGGCCGCCCGCCGGGCGGGC
>MTNI01000130.1 GCA_002011415.1 Candidatus Acetothermia bacterium JdFR-47 | reverse complement strand
GCGGTTGTTATGTTGATGGGTTTGGTGGCGTTCGGCCAGGATGTGCCCAAGATCGGACTGATCCTGGCCACTGGAGGCCTCGGGGACCGGTCATTCAACGACCAGTCCTACTGGGGCGCTGAGAGGGCGGCCAAGGAACTAGCGGCCCGGTACGGGGTGAGCGTGGACGACGTGTTCACCTACGTGGAGCCGCGCTCCATCGCCGACTACGAGGCGTTCCAGCGGGAGTTCGCTCGCTCAGGTGAGTACACGATCATCGTGTGCATCGGGTTCGACCAGGCCCCGGTGCTCCAGGAGGTGGCTCCCGACTATCCGGACCAGAAGTTCGTGGTGATCGATGCGGTCGCCGCGGCGGACAACGTGGCCTCCATCGTGTTCAACGACTGGGAGGAGGCGTTCCTGTGCGGTGTGGTGGCCGGGATGCTCACCAAGACGGGCAAGGTCGGCGTCGAGGGCGGCATGGACATCCCCCTCATCCACAGGTTCGTGCAGGGCTTCACCCAGGGCGCCATGTGGGCCAACCCCGAGATCACCGAGGACGACGTGCTGGTGCGCTACGTGGGCGCTTGGAACAACCCCACCCTGGGTAAGGAGCTGGCCCTGGAGATGTACCAGGCTGGCGCTGACCTGATCTACGGCGCGGCCGGCAAATCCCACCTGGGAGTGTTTGCCGCAGCGGAGGAGAACCCGAACTGGTGGGCCTTGGGCACCGACGTGGACCAGGCCTGGTCCGCTCCTGAGCACGCCGATGTNATCGTGGCCTCTGGGCTCAAGCGCGTGGACCTTGCCGTGTACACCGAGATCATGAAGGCGGTGGAGGGCACCTGGGCCCCGGGCGTTATCAGCTACGGGATGGTGTCCGACACCGGGATCGGGACCGGTATCGCCGTGGGCAAGCAGGACATCGGGGACTACATCTCCGCCAGCTACTCGGAGATCGACATCCCCGGCGATGTCATGTGGAAGGTCGTCCAGGCCGTGTTCGGTATCTTGGACGGCACCATCGTGATCGAGCACGAGTAGCTCACTTTTTAACTGAAAGGGGAGTCGATGCCCGCTGAGGCCATCCGCATGGAGGGGATCGTGAAGAGGTTCCCCGGCGTGGTGGCCAATGCGGGCATCGACTTTTCCCTGTCCTGGGGGGAGGTCCACGGGCTTCTGGGGGAGAACGGGGCGGGAAAGACCGTCCTCATGTCTATCCTGTACGGGCTCTACCAGCCCGATCAGGGGAGGATATTCGTCCGTGGGGAAGAGACCCGCATTGCCAGCCCGGCCGTGGCCATTCGCCTCGGCATCGGGATGGTGCACCAGCACTTCATGCTCGTCCCCCGGCTTACGGTGCTGGAGAACATGGCGGTGGGCTGGGAGCCGAGGAGTGGGCCGCTGCTCGACCGCCGAACCATGCGTAGCAGGATCGAGGCCTTGGTGGAACAGTACGGCCTCGAGGTAGATCCCTCAGCCAGAGTGGAAGANCTGTCGGTGGGGGAACAGCAGCGGGTGGAGATCCTGAAGGCCCTGTACCGAGGGGCGGAGGTCCTGATCCTAGATGAGCCCACGGCGGTGCTCGTTGAGCAGGAAGTGGAGGCCCTGTTCGCCACCATCCGCACCCTAAAGGAGCAGGGCAAGGCCGTGGTGTTCATCACCCACAAGCTACACGAGGCTTTGGAGATCTGCGATCGCATTACCGTGCTCAGAAAAGGGAAGAACGTGGGCACGCTCCTGGCCAGCGAGGCCACCGAGACCCAGCTCGCCGAGCTCATGGTGGGCCGGGAGGTGGTATTCCAGGTGCGCCCTGAGCCTGTGGAGTCCGAGGGGCGGGTGCTCCTNCAGGTGGAAAAGCTCTCTGCCGTGGATGACCGGGGCGTCCCAGCGGTGCGGGAGGTGTCCCTGGAGGTCCACGACCACGAGATCTTGGGGATCGCCGGCGTTCAGGGGAACGGACAGAAGGAGCTGGTGGAGGCGATCTGCGGACTCAGGCGCCCCACGGGCGGGCGAGTGCTGGTGGCCGGGCAGGAGCTGACCGGCCGCTCGCCGCGGGATCTCGGAGCCCAGGGTCTGGTGCACATCCCCGAGGACCGGCACCTGCGAGGGCTGATCCTCACCTTCTCCGTGGAGGAGAACGCCATCTTGGGCCGACACCGGGAGCCCCAGTTTGCCGTCGGTCCCTGGGCCCAGAAGAAAGGGCCATCTCCGCTTACGCGCGTGAGCTCGTCGAGAGCTTTTCCATCTCCGTCCCCACGCTCAAGGCCCCGGCCAGAACCCTGTCCGGAGGGAATCAGCAGCGGCTGATCCTGGCCCGGGAGTTCTCCCGGGGTCCCCAGGTGGTGATCGCGGTCCAGCCCACACGGGGGCTCGATGTAGGGGGGATGGAGTACGTATGGGAGCAGTTCCTCGCCATGCGCCGGGAAGGGGCGGCCATCCTGCTCGTGTCCATGGACCTCGATGAGGTGATGATGCTCTCCGATCGGATCGCGGTGATGTACCAGGGCCGGATCGTAGGGGTCCGCCGCCGAGGCGAGGCTACGAAGCGTGAGCTGGGGCTGCTCATGCTGGGGGGGGACGATGCGGTGGCTTAAGGAGATGGCCCCGATAGTGGGGGCCATCGTCCTCGCCCTGGCTGTAGGGGCCATCGTCACTGCGGCCACTGGCTACTCCGTGGTGGCGGTGTTCCGGGAGCTCGCTCGGGGGGCGTTTGGCGGGCCGTATCAGCTTGCCCAGACCCTGACGCAGGCCACCCCCATCATCTTCACCTCACTTTCCTTCCTCATCGCGTTTCGGTGCGGCCTGTTCAACATCGGAGCCGAGGGGCAGCTGTATCTGGGGGCGTTCGCCGCCGCTTGGGCCGGGTTTACCTTCCACCTTCCTCCCGTCATCCACACCGTGGTGTGCCTCCTGTTCGGAGCTTTCTTCGGGGGGATCTGGGGATTCATCCCGGGATGGCTCAGGGCCCGGCGGGGGGCGAACGAGTTCGTCACCACCATGATGCTCTCCTATGTGGCCATCTACCTCACGAGCTGGCTCGTGTCCCCTGACGGCCCCTACCACGGGACCCAATGGGCCAACCAGACAGTGCGTATCGCCACCACGGCTCAGTTCCCACGCCTTTTGCGGGGGGCGCAGCTCTCTTGGGGGATCGTGGTGGGGGTGTTGATCGCCTTCATCGTCTGGTACTTGCTCTTTCGCACGCCGCGGGGGTACGAATTGCGGGCGGTGGGGCAGAACCCGCTTGCTGCCGAGTACGGCGGGATCGAAGTGTCACGCAACATGATCCTGGCTCTCACCCTGGCGGGGGCGCTGGCGGGCCTGGGCGGGGCGGCGGAGATCTTGGGCACGCACCGTAGGTTCATCGAGAACTTCTCCCCGGGCTATGGTTGGGATGGGATCGCCGGGGGGCTGATCGCCCGGGCGCACCCGATAGCGGCCATCTTCGCCGCTATCCTCATGGGAGCCCTCAGGGCCGGGGGGATGGCCATCGACCGGGCCGGGGTGGCCCCCGCTGACCTGGCAGCCGTGATCCAGGGCCTGGTGATCTTCTTCGTCGTGGCACCAGAGCTCATTAAATATTTCAGGCGCCTGGTGACAAGGAGGGAGAAGCTTGGAGATATTGAGTCTTAACCTGTTCATCTCCGCG
>MTNI01000134.1 GCA_002011415.1 Candidatus Acetothermia bacterium JdFR-47 | reverse complement strand
CCCCCGCCTCTAACCTCGGCCCTGTCCTCGCTCCACCGCCCGTAAGGGCGTAGTCTGCGCAACGAAGGGAGCGAGACATATGGTGAAAAAGACGGCGCTGGTTGTATTGCTGCTTTCTCCTTGGGTGCTCGGGGCCACCTTGACAGTGGACTCCGGGGCCCACCTCTCTCTCGTCTCCCTTACCGATCTGAACGAGTTTGTTTCCCTTGTCAATCAGACGATCGTCTTCGTTGAGAGCCAGCCCAACGTGGAGGGCGCGGTACCCCCTTTGGCGCTTTTGCGCAATGGGGTAGGCCTTGCCCTCGGTGAGGTCGTCGGGGACGGGATCGCCTTCGGGGCGCGGGCCGCGCTCGGCTCCTGGGAGTCAGCGACCGAAGGGACGTGGACTTCCGAGGGGGTCGAATATCCGGTGAGCCTCTCCCTCAGGGTGGAGCTCCTGGCAGTGGAGGGGCAGCTTCGCTTCGCGGTTGTGCCCGGGCTCCTCTCCTTGGGGATGGCGGTCGGGTGGGGCATGGCTAATCTGGACTACTCGTGCTCGTTTGCCTTGCCTACGGACTGGGCGATCCCGTTTCAACCTCCCCCCGGGAAGACTGTCTTCCGGGCCGCCGGCCCGGTGGGAGAGGTGAGCGCTCAGGTTTCGCTCCCCGTGGCATCCGGGCTTTCTTTCGGGGTGGAGGCCGGGTTTCGCCTCGCCGACTTGGGTGTCCCCAAGGCCGGTGATACCCCGCTCGACCTGGATGGGGACAGCGAGGGGGAGAAGCTGGAGCTGACGGGGCTCTGGCTGGGGATCTGCGTGAAGCTTGCGTTTGCGCTTTAAAGGAGGGGGATGGACATGCGATGGAAGAGCCTGGCGCTGATCGGGGCGGTCTCACTTGCGCTGTTTCTCACGGGGTGCATGGACAAGTTCCAGATGAAGCCGCCCGAGGCGTTGTTCGCCCTACGGCCTGCCGAGGGCACCGCCCCTCTTACCGTGACCTGTGATGGCTCCCTCTCCTTCGATGAGGACGGCAAGATCGTGGAGTACATCTGGGACTTCGGCGATGGAAGCCGGGGGCTGGGCCCGATTGTCTCGCATACCTACGAGACCGGCGGTACCTACCGGGTGGTGCTGGAGGTGTTCGACGACCAGGGCCTTTCCGACCGGCGGGAGACGCAGGTCCGCGTGGATTTCCCCCCGCCCGTCCCTCGTTTCTCCTACACCCCCTGGCGGCCGGGGACCGGTGAGCCCATTCGCTTTGACGCCACTGCTTCCGAGAGTCCCAACGGCGACATCGTCGAGTACCGGTGGTCGTTTGGGGATGGGGAGTGGGACACGGGTGCAGTGGTGGAGCATCGCTACTGGTACGGTGGCGGCTATCCAGTCACTCTCACAGTGATCGATGCCGCCGGCCAGCAGGCCACCTTGACCCAGGTGGTGGAGATCCAGGGCGGTCCCGGGTGCTACACCCCGTAAGGAGGCTAAGGTGAACGCCAAGAGAAAGTTTGCGATGGGGGTTGCTTTCGGCCTGGGGCTGCTTGCGCTGTGGGGCTGCACCCCAGATGTGGGGCCATCGGGAGGGCCGATCGCGATCATCTCCGCCCAGCCTACCCAGGGGCAGGTACCACTCACCGTCAGGTTCGACGGGGGCGCGTCCCACGACCCGCAGGGGCCGATCACCGACTGGCTGTGGGATTTCGGCGACGGCACTGGGGTGATCTCCGGTGAAGAGGTGGAGCACACCTTCGAGCGCTCGGGGGAGTTCATCGTGACCTTGGTGGTGGTAGGGCCGTCCGGGACCGGACGGGCTACCACTACCATCCATGCCCTCAACAACCCCCCGGTGGCGAGTTTTAGTTTCTACCCTCAGGATCCCTTCCAAGAGGAACAGGTGACGTTCGACGGCTCCGGCTCCTACGATCCGGATGGCGACATCGTGAAATGGGAATGGGACTTCGGCGACGGCGCCACCGGAGAGGGAGAGGTAGTGGACCACGCCTTCTCCACGCCCGGCGATTACCTGGTGATCCTCACCGTGACGGACAACTCCGGGGCCCAAGCACAGATGAGCCAGACGGTTACCGTTGACGAGTGCTCTTCAGGACACTGCGGTCGAAGATAGCGAGAGCCCGCTATCATTTACGTGCGCCTCCTTGCTTCCCGCAGGGAGGCGCTTTTCTTTACGTGTGATCACTTGACCCTTTACCTTCCGTAGGCGAACCTTTCCCCTGGAGGTGGCGATGCGTAAGTTCGCAAGCGTTTTGGTTGGGCTTTCTATTCTAGCATTGACGGGCTGTTTCCCCATCGGGGGCGGAGGGCTGCGGGCGGTGATCGTCACCGATCCCAACCCCCCGCGTGGCCCTTGGCCCCTCACGGTGGAGTTCGACGGAACCCACTCTATTGGGGATATCGAGCAGTACCTGTGGGACTTTGGCGACGGGGCCACGGCCGCCGGCCCTGTGGTCACACACACGTATCAGTACCCGGGGAAGTACACGGTTTATCTCACCGTACTCACCTCCGGGGGAAGCTCCCGTCAGGCGAAGGTCACGGTGGACGTGCGCTCCCAGTACCCGATCGCCGAATTCGAGGTCTGGCGAACTGGAAAGGGAAGCGAGATTCTGTTCGACGCCTCGGCCTCCTATGATCCGGACGGGAAGATCAAGTGGTACATCTGGGACTTTGGCGACGGAAGCACCTGGTTCACCACCGACCCGGAGGTAAAGCACACCTACCCAGGGGACGGTGTGTACACGGTGACGCTAGTAGTGGAGGACGACAACGGGGATCGCTCCGCCCCGGTTCAGCACGAAGTGGTGATAAGCGGGAGCTGCGGCAGTTGTGGTTGAACTTTGGGTACCTGACGTCGAAAAGACATTAGGCGATCTTGTAAGACAGATCCCTCCTGGTCGGGTGACCACGTACCGGGCGCTGGCTGAGGCCCTGGGAGACCCGGGGGCGGCTCGGTTCGTGGGGGAATGGCTCATGCGCCCGAAGGCTCGGGAGCTCCCCGTGCACCGGGTTGTCCACGCCTCGGGGGACGTGGGGCGTATGGCGTTCGGCACCTGGGAGGAAAAGGCGCGGCTCCTTGCGGCCGAGGGGGTGAGGATAGTGGGGCGAAGGGTGGATCCCCTGCCCCGCTACTTCTTCTGGGAGTTCGAGACGGATCGTCCTTTGGCCAAGCTCCAGGCCGAGCAGGAGCGGGTGGCGAGGGGGGTGGTGCTCGCCCCCCTGGAGGACGTGGAGACCGTGGCCGGCCTGGACATCGCGTATCGGGACGGCGAGGCGGTGGCAGCGTATGTGCTCGGGCGGGTGGACGGCGAGGTGTTGGACTTCGTGACCACTCGCGTTCCAGTGAAGTTCCCTTATATTCCCACTTACCTCACCTGGCGGGAGCTCCCCGCTTACCTTGCAGTGATCGAGAAGGCGGAAGAAGAGGGGCTTACTGCTGATGTCCTCTTGGTGGATGGAAACGGGATCCTTCACCCCCGCAGGGTGGGGATTGCGGCCCACCTCGGCGTCTTGCTCGACCGACCCACGGTGGGAGTGGCCAAGCGCAGGCTATGCGGGGACGTCAATACCGAGGGGATGGTGATCGGGGAGTGGCGTCCCGTGGTGTACGCCGGGGAAACCGTGGGCGCGGCGGTGCGCACCGGGCGCAACCGCACCCTGTTCGTGTC
>MTNI01000137.1 GCA_002011415.1 Candidatus Acetothermia bacterium JdFR-47 | reverse complement strand
GGTCAGTTGCGATGAGGACTGGATGTCCCAGGAACGTGCTTGTGCGGTGTCTCGGGAACGGTGCTATTCAGGCCCGTAGCCCCGGCGCCCCAAGTCCGGGCACGCGGACCCGCCGCTCCAGCCCGCGCAAAAGCTGGGAGATAAAGAGCACGAGCACCAAGTAAAAGAGTGCCACCACGATGAACACCTCGAAGTAGTTGAAGTGACGCGCCGCGATGCGCTTTCCCACCCCCATGAGATCGTACAAAGAGATAGAGAATACGATGGATGAATATTTAAGCATCAGGATGAGCTCGTTAGACCACGATGGGATCACTATCCTAAACGCTTGGGGGAGGATGACGTAGCGAATGGCCTGGAGTTTGCTCATACCCATGGAACGAGCGGCCATCATCTGACCACGTTGGACGGCCTGGATCGCACCCCGGAAGTACTCCGCTTGGTATGCCGCCGTATTGAGCCCCAAAGCGAGCACTCCGCTCAAGAAGGGAGACAGGCGAATTCCCCAGTTCGGGAGTCCGAAGTACACGATGAAAAGCTGGGTAAGCAGGGGGGTCCCCCGGAAAAAATGGATGTATACACTACACAACGGGGACACGATGCGCCTCCCGTACACGCGTCCCAGTGCCAGTATGACCCCGAGCACAAACCCCAAGGAGATGCAGGCGGCGGTGATCTCCACGGTTAGAAGGAGCCCCTGGGCCAGCTTGGGGAGAAAGGCCCATTCGAAGTAAAACCCGGTCACTCCTCTCCCCCCCCGTAAAGCTCGGTTATCTTCCGCAAGAACTCCGCCGTCCGTGGGTGCTTTGGCGAGGTGAAAAGCTGCGCCGGGGGACCCTGTTCCACGATCACCCCGTGCTCCATGAAGATGATCTCGTCAGCCACGGACCGGGCAAACCCCATCTCGTGGGTCACCACCACCATGGTCATTCCCTCCCGAGCGAGCTGTATCATCACCTCGAGCACTTCCCCGATGAGCTCCGGATCCAGGGCGCTGGTAGGCTCGTCGAATAGGATCAGTTTGGGATTCATGGCCAGGGCCCGGGCGATGGACACCCGTTGCTGCTGCCCACCTGAGAGCTGGGCTGGGTAGGCGTCAGCCTTNTCAGCCAGGCCTACCCGCGCCAGCTCCTCAAGGGCAAGCTTGGTGGCCTCGTCCTTCTTCATCCCCTTCACCTTCATGGGCCCAAGCCTCACGTTGTCCAAGGCGGTGAGGTGGGTAAACAGGTTGAAGTCCTGAAATACAAAGCCGATTTGTTCCCGAATGCGGTTGATGTTCGTCCTGGGGGAGGTGACCTCCACCCCATCGAGCCACACACGCCCCCGATCCGGCTCGGTAAGCCGGTTGATACACCGGAGGAGCGTGGACTTTCCGGTCCCCGAGGGACCGATGATCACCTTGGTCTCCCCCTTTTGGAGTTCGAAGGAAACCCCCTTCAGGACCTCTTCCTTGCCATACCGTTTGTAGATGTCCTGCACAACGAGTAGAGCGCTCATAGGTTTCCCACCTTCAACTTAAAACCCCTGTCCCCGGCATCTGCAAGCCGGGGATACGAACTCGACGTTCCACACGCCCCAGGATCCAGTTCCCGGTGTAGGTAAACACCAGGAAGATCAACGCCACCATGACGAATGCCGCCATGGCGAGCTCGTACCGACGGTCCATGATAATCTTCGCGTGGCGCATGATCTCGTTGAGACCTACCGCGTACGCCAGCGTAGTGTCCTTCACCACTGAGGCGAATTCGTTGGACCATCCGGGGATGGAAAGGCGAAACGCCTGGGGCAAGATTACGTGGAGGATCGCCCTCGTGCGACTCATCCCCAGCGCCCGCGCGGCGAGCATTTGGCCCGTGGGGATGGACTGGATAGCCCCCCGGAAGATCTGCGATTGGTAGGCCGAGGACCTGAGGCCCAAGGCGAGCGAGGCAGCCAGGAAAGAGGAGATATACCAACCAAACTGCGAGGGTCCAAAGTAGAAAAGGAAAAGAAGGACGAGCGCGGGGATACCTCGGAATATCCATTCGTAGACGTAAGCCACCGTAGCGAAAATCCGGCCCCCGTATACTTGGAGTAACGCCACCAAAGTACCGATAAAGAAGCCGATCACGAGCAAGGTAAAGAGGAGCTCAATGTTGACCACGGAAGCCCGCAAGAGCATGGGGATATAGCGCGAAACCTCCCCTAGCTGGAACAGAAATTGCACCTGGAAGCCCCCTTTTTATAGAGGCGAGGGCCTCTCCCTAATGGAAGAGACCCTCGCTGAACACTCCGAATTTAGGCCGCGGCTTCGGTCCGCAAAGTCACAACCCGAGCTCGGCCTTCATGCACTGGATGAACCCGTCCAGGTCGCCCCCAATGATCAGGTCCTTGCACTTGGTCCATGCGGCCGTGATGTCGTCGAGGTCGGGGCCGAAGTAGATCTCGCGCAGCCCCTCAATGAAGCTTCCCTTTTCGATAACCAGCTCCATGATCCCACCGGGGAGCTCCACCACGGTCAACCCCAACTCGCGCAGGGCGTCGTTTATCCGGGGGAGAAGTCCGTGTGGGTCGCCCTCAGCGACCAGGAACCCAAAGTACTCATTGGTGTTGATGATACCCGCAATGGCAAGCTCGTCTGGATAGGCGGCAATAGAAGCCTTGGAGGCTGGCTCGTCTTGGATCACCGCGTCGATCCGCCCGTTCACTAGGTCCAGGATGGCGGCGGGGTAGGTCTCATAGCCTTTGACCTCCACGTCGATCCCCGCGCCCTGCAGGTTGTCCTCAGCCCACCACAGTCCAGTGGTCCCGTTCTGGGCCCCGATAGCGTGGTTNGGCCCCAGNCCAGCCAGNGCGGTGACGATNTTGAGCCCCGAATCCTTGCGGATGACCACCGCTTGGTTGGAGAGATAATACGGGATGGAGAAGTCCACCTTCTTCTCGCGTTCCTCGGTGATGGTGAAGCCGGAGGCGCCGATGTCCGCCCGCCCCGTGCGTACTGTCTCGATGATGGCATCAAAGGCCACGTTGCGAATCTCGATCTCAAAGCCCGCCACATGGGCGATGGCCCGCATGAGGTCGAGGTCNAACCCGAAGTACTCGCCGGCTTCGTTCACCATCTCGAACGGCGCCCAGGGGATATCCGAAGCGACTATGTACTTCTCCGCTCCCAGGGCTCCAAAGCCCACAAGCAAGGCCCCAATGGCCAACAACACTCCCACTGCTTTCCCTCGCATACCCACCTCCTTTGGATTTTGCAATATCCACNTACTATAACATCCACCTTTTCCCAGCGTCAAGAAACCCAGGTCAGCTGGCTTTTTTAGACCCAGAAACTTTCGATATCATTAGGGACGATGGCGAACACGGTGGTTCTGATACCGGTTTATAACGAAGCGCCCTCCCTCCCCCAGGTGGTGCAAGCCGTGAAACGCTTCTTCTCCGGCCCTATCTTGATCGTGGATGACGGCTCCACAGACTCGACCCCCGATATCCTGTCCCAGCTCCCTGTGAAACACGTGCGCCACCCCAAAAACCGGGGGTACGGGGCCGCCCTCCGCACCGGGCTCTCGTGGGCGATGGAACATGGCTTCTCNTGGGCCATCACCATGGACGCCGACGGACAGCACGAGCCCGCTTATCTGCCCATTTTCCTGGAGCGCATCCGAGAGGAAGTGGACATCGTTTCCGGCTCTCG
>MTNI01000223.1 GCA_002011415.1 Candidatus Acetothermia bacterium JdFR-47 | reverse complement strand
CGACGGTGGTCCCCTCCTTCAGCGAGACCCAGTCAGCGAATTCCTCTCCATGGCTGTGGATCTCCACCGGCTGATCGAAGGTCACGGCCAGCCCGTACGCCTGGGCGCCCGTGTCGTTCATGAACACCTGGCTCCTGCGGTCCCCCGCAGCGACGGCGGTCACCAAGACCATGCTAAGGAGCACAAGCAACAGCCTTCCTATCAACCTAGCCAGTCGCCACATTTGTCATCACCTTCCCCGCCTCCCGAAATCGTCGCCCTCATTCCCACACCCCGGGAATCGCTTGCCCACAATGCTTACAGCGCCCCCCCACAAGCCCCTCATTGGTGACTAGAAAAAGCTGGCGGGAGATGAGGCGCTCTCCACAGCTCGGGCAATAGGTGTGCGCGTACTTGTGCCCGGGGACATTGCCGATGTAGACGTAATTGATGCCCGCCTCCTTGGCCATCTCATAGGCTCGTTCCAGCGTCTGAAGAGGCGTAGGAGGCAAGCGCGTCAGCTTGTAGGACGGGAAGAACCGGGAAAAGTGGAGCGGAACGTCGGGCCCAAGATGCTGGACGATCCAACGACACATCCGGGAGATGTCGTCGGGGTTATCGTTCAGCGTGGGGATCACGAGGTTGACGATTTCGAACCACACCCCGCGCTCGCGAAGCAACTCCAGGGTGCGCAGTACAGGCGCCAATTCAGCATGGACGATATCCCTGTAGAACTCGTTGGTGAAGCCTTTGAGGTCCACGGCAACGGAGTTGATGTAGGGCAGAAGGTACTCAAGGGGCTTGGGATTGATGCCGCCGTTCGTATGGAACGTCGTCCTCAAACCTCTTTCCTTGGCCAGGCGCACAACTTCGAGGACGTACTCGTACTGCTGGGTCGGCTCATTGTAGGTAAAGCAAATGGTGGGCACAGACTCCTGCAGGGCGATCTGAACCAGTTCCTCGGCGGTGGTGGGGATCGACTCGACCTCCTCGGGCTTCCGCAAGGCGATCTCCCAGTTGATGCAGTACTCACACCCGAAGTTACACGTGGCGCTCCCCTCACATAGGGTGTCGGTGCCTGGTAAAAAGTGGAATAGGGGTTCCTTCTCTATGGGATCGATGTGGATGGCCACAGGCCGCCCGTAGGTCAAGGTGTACAACGTTCCATCCCGGTTCTCCCTGGCAAAACATATGCCGCGTTTGCCTGACGGGATCAGGCAATTTCGATAACACAGCCGGCACTTCACGACCGAAGGGGAAAGCCGTTCGTAAAAGAGGGCTTCGCGGAGACCTTCTGCTGGCGCGGCCTTGAGCGTTTGACCGCGTCCCTTAAACCTAACAGTGCTGAGTGCAAACAACCACCCGCCGAAAAGTCCAAGAAGCTTTAGGAATTCCCGCCGGGTCAAGGGCCTTTCCAAAATGGATTTCCGCCCCATCCGACTCCCCTTTCACACGAAAGGGCACTTCTCCACTGAGGTAAAGCCACCTAAAACAGCCGGCTCTGAAGCTGCCAGCAACTATTTCACTCTAGCACACTTTGTGCGAACAAGTCAAACAATAAAAACGCTGTTCTAAAGCGAAATCACGAGGTTCAGACTAGGTTTGATGGCATTTATAAAGGGGCGCTACACTCCAGAAGGCATAGGAACCTACAAAGAGCCTCGGGAGCGTGAAATGTCTAAAAAGATAGGCGTGGGAAGGGGTTTGGCGCAGCTTGAGCGATTAGCGGCGTGGATACTAGCGGCGCTCCTCCTTTCATACCTGGTCAGCGGCTACGGCTTGGTCAAACCCTCCCTTGTGAAAAGGCTGTCTTTAGGCGTGCTTACATGGGAGCGTTGCTACGCCCTTCATAAAAACTTAGACGTGCCCTTGATCATTTGCTTTGTCTTCCACATTTCAATGTGCCTTACTAGAACGCTTCTTAAACGAAACCTTAAACACAAAAGCTTGGCCTACGCCATCCCTGCCACGCTGGGTTCTTTGCTCCTCGGGCTTCTCCTCACGTTGAGTTTGGCCGAAGGTTAACTTGGACGGGGTCCCTCTTCATCATGCTCGTCATGTCGGCCTTCGTCGAGGTCCTTTCTCAGACGCTCGGACTCCTCTCGAAAGATCCTTACTGCTTTCCCCAAGGATCTGGCAAGCTCTGGGAGCTTCCGCCCTCCAAATAATATCAACACAATCAACAAAATTATGAGCAGCTCTCTCAAACCGAGACTCACCGCCCACCTCCTTTTAGGCGTCCTTTTGCCGGCCCAAGACGGATAGAGCGCAAAGAGCGTAGTCGCTGAACGTCTTTCCAAGTTCGATTATAGCGGTCCTTGGTACCCCGATGCCTGCGACGCCTGAAGGGTTGTCGCCCCGTGTTGGCCCGACCTAGGCTTCCTCCTGACCGCGCCCCCGCCGACCAATGGCCCCGGGAGGACCTGCCCCTCCGCTCTCATCAACCCAGCCACCCTATTGGGCAGGGAAGCCCTGAGACGCTCTCCGNCGTGGTGACCGGCGCCCCCGGCCCTGACCCTAGCGAAGAGGCCGGCGAAGTCGCTGTCCNCGCTTTTCCAAGGAGGGGAAAGAGTTCAAACCCCAGGCGGAGGCTGATGTGCCCCTAGCGGTCCCTGGCAGGAGCTCCNCGCTCTACTAGCCTTCCTTGAATGAAGAGCTGCGGACTTCTCAAGAACAACTCCGGTAAACACCTGTCCTGCNAACTCCGCCCACGGCAGGTTCCCACAGCNTGCCAATCATCCNNTTNGTGNCTCGCCTATTTCTCAACAAATGCGAACTCGTCTAACAGCAAAGTCGTCGTTCGTCCAACTTGGTTTAGACCTACCAGGTATATGTGGATGGCCCTAATACCCTCAAGGTCAAGGATTTTGTTTCCGGTATCAGGCGAGCCATAACCTCCAAACTTAAATCTCTCAAGCTCCATATCGATCTCGTGCCACTCTCCATCTCCAACCAATTCAGGGACTTTGGCGGACCAGGCTTCACCTTCTTTATCGAATATGACGATGAACATCGAAATGTCTTCGTTGTCTATTAAGTAAGCGAATCGCAGAGTTGTAGATCCTTCTAAACCAGTATGTTGGACGTTTGTAAGCATCACCCCAGTAAACAACTGTTGCCAGTTGTCCGCAATCTGCGGTGTGTAAGTGATTCGAAGTGCACCTTTTCCTTCCCAGGTATTCTCCGTTTCCCAAGACACCGTCACCACAGCCCCTCGGTCTGGGAAGCAGGTTATTCCCTGCAAGCCACCTTGTGAAGCTTCGAATTGCTTGAGTGCTCTTCCATAAAGGTAGGTTGCGGCATGCTTCGCTATTTCATCGCCTACGGGTTCGAAGTCGTACAACACGTGTACAGAACTGGAAACGGCCGGGGGCTGTAATTGCCATTCTCCTAAGATCTGGCCCGTGCTACTCTCCTCACACCTTACTCTCAGCGGCTCCTTTATTGAGCCCAACCGAAGATGGAGCTCAAAGACACCGTTCAGTGCCTGTTCAAGCACGGGTGTGCCATCGAGATACCAGTTCACTACACGGATATCCTGAGTTCCCGTGTCCACCAGGAACGTTGCTACGGCCTCGCTCGTACTAATCCTCGCAGTGTCGGGAGAGATCGAAACTCGGGATATATCGACAGATATCTTAGGCTTTATTATGATAACACAGAACGTTCTGAAGGAAGGCACCGTTAATTCGATATATC
>MTNI01000195.1 GCA_002011415.1 Candidatus Acetothermia bacterium JdFR-47 | reverse complement strand
CTCTATCTTGTCGCCTGGGCTGAGTTTCAAGTGGCGGTCGCGTTCCCGCAGCATGATCTTGTTGAGGAGAGATTCTAAGAGGAAGGCCAGAGAGGGACAGTCTCCTTAGTCCATCCTAGCATACATTTCATCGACGAGCTTGCGCACCCAATCTGGGGCTGGGACTTTGGTTCTCCCACTTCGGCTTTGTCCCTTCGCATCCCATTCACCTTCTCTACACAATTTTTCCGGCTTACCCCGTCAATGATGACAGAGCTCATCCTAAGAAGCAGCCGCCGTTACCCCTGCTGTCCAGTGTTTCCACGATCTTGGACAGCAACGGGTGCAGCCGTTTGGAACAGATCCAGTCGTAGATCTCTCCCCTCTCCCACACCCGGATCAGTGTCCACTTTACTTCGTTCGTGCAGACCCTGGGGTGGCCCTGCCTGCCCCTTCGTTTGAACTTCCGCCCCTGGCAAAGCCGCCGGATGGCGGACTTGCGGTAGTAGGCGGTGATAGAGCGAACTCATCCCAGGATACGGTTCTTCTCGTTACGGTTGATCCACAGGTACCTTGGCCGCACAAACGCACCAGCTCCTCGAGGCTCGTCTAGGCCATATGCGCTTCCGTTCATTGGGTAACAGGCTTTATGAGGCAGCCATCCTCCCTCCGGCAACGATTCCAACGAAGCAATTCGCAGCGTTGACTAGCGGGTGAGGCAAGGTGTATAATGAATTTAGTGGAGTAAGAAGATAGATGATTAACAAATCAAAATAGCGGGGTGAGATTCAATGAAAATCAGGAAAGTTGCAATTTCGATTTTTTGCATCTTAGTTATTCTATTGACATTTGGCTGTGGAACCTTTAGGGAGCTTGGCGGTATTGACCCACCATTAGATAAGGAACACGTGTACACTGGAGCAAGCGCACTTCCTGAAGGGTTTGTTAGGGTTTTGATAGGGTTCAAACAAAGGCCCGGCTTGGCCGAACGGGAGCTGGTCACAGCTGCCGGAGGCAAGATCCGGTATTTTTACCATCTCATTCCTGCCATCGCGGCGGCGGTGCCTGAACAAGCTATTGTTGGGCTTAGGGCCAACCCCCGTGTGACCCACGTCCACCTGGACGGTCGTGTCTATGCGATCGACCTCGAACTCGACAATACCTGGGGCGTTGCGCGTATAGGCGCGGGCGCGGTTCACGCGTACAACAAGGGTACAGGGGTGAGGGTGGCCGTCCTCGACACCGGCATTGACTATACCCACCCCGACCTGGATGCCAACTACAAGGGCGGCTATGACTTTGTCAATGGCGATACGGATCCCATGGACGACAACGGCCACGGTACCCATGTGGCGGGTACCATTGCCGCCGAGGATAACGACATCGGCGTGGTCGGTGTTGCGCCGGAAGCCCATTTGTACGCGCTCAAGGTGTTGGACGAAACCGGGGCCGGCTACTGGAGTGATGTGATCGCCGCCCTCCAGTGGGCAGTGGACAACGGGATGCAGGTTGTCAACATGAGCTTAGGAGGAACCGGCACCTCAGACGTGGAGGCAGCCTGTCAGGCAGCTTACGACGCTGGCCTCCTCCTGGTCGCGGCAGCCGGCAACAGCGGCAACCCTCCTGGCAGGGGTGACAACATCAGCGATCCCGCCGCATATGAGTCGGTCATCGCCGTGGCCGCAACCGATCAGAACGATAACAGAGCAAGGTGGTCTAGCACGGGCGCCGCCCTCGAGCTCTCGGCGCCGGGCGTGGACATTAACTCAACCCTTTTGGGCGGAGGGTACGGCGAAAAGAGCGGCACCTCGATGGCCTCCCCTCACGTTGCGGGGACGGCTGCTTTGGTATGGGTAGCCTACCCGAACTGGACGAACGCTGACGTCAGATACCAATTGCAGACTACCGCGGACGATCTAGGTGACCCGGGATGGGATCCCCTCTACGGCTACGGTTTGGTCGATGCTGACGAAGCGGCACCGCCGACCGACAGCACACCCCCAGCGAAGGTCACCGGCCTGACCGTAACCACAGTGAGCTGCGTCCAGTTGGATTTAGCATGGGACGCCAATACTGAAACAGACCTTGATCACTACAATGTGTATAGGAGCACCTCTTCTGGTGGCCCATACGACTTTATCGCTTCGCCAACCGCCAATTCGTACTCGGACACTGGGTTGACAGCTTCGACAACCTACTACTACGTGGTAACGGCTGTAGACACATCTGGGAACGAGGGCGAAGCATCCGACGAAGCATCAGGGACAACCAGCGCGGATGATTTAGGTCCGGTGACCTCAAATGTGGTTGCCGATCCGAATCCTACCAATGGCGCAGCCTCCGTCACCTTGACGGCGGATGTCAGCGATGCAACCACTGGTAACTCCACGATTGTTGCAGCGGAGTACTTTGTGGACACCATTGGCGCTGACGGCTCCGGAACGCCCATGAGCGCATCTGACGGCGCTTTTGACTCCGCGACGGAAGAGGTGACGGCGACCATAGATGTCTCCGGCTGGGCTGTCGGTCAGTACACGCTGTATGTGCACGGTAAGGATGCAGCGGGTAACTGGGGCGCAACCGAGTCGGTAGTGCTGGATGTAACGGAAGCACCTAGCACCATCATGTATGTGGAGAGCATCGTTTTCTCTTCCAAGGTCGCTGGCCCGAACAAGTTCCTCTACACCACGGTTAAAGTGGTGGACGGTGGCGGCAATCCGCTCGGTGGCGTTAGGGTCGAGATAACCCTTGACTGGGACAAAGAGGGAGACGGGACAATCGAAGACTCCTGGAACTTTGCTGGTGACACCGATACCGATGGCACGGTAAAGTTCACGTTGTTGAAGGCACCGAGCGGATACTACACAGCGACGGTAACTAACCTCGTCCTCACGGACTACACATGGGATACGACCCAAGGCGTGACCTCGGCCAGTTGCCAACTCCTAGACGATGGCACGGTTATTCAGTAGAGGGCCCTCAGATGTGCCGGAAGGGCCAAAGGGAGTTGGTGGAGACCTGTAAGCAGATTGGTACCGACTAGTGGGCGAAGGCAGCTAGATCGGGTTTAGTAGGTGTGAACGCCCCTCCCTTATGGTGGGAGGGGCGTTTTTTAACAGAAGCTATCGGAGAGCAAGCGAAAGTCTTTGGGCAACGCGTAAAACTTGAGAGACGGGAGGAAGCCAATAGCGACCCCCCTATGAGGACTTCGAGAAGGTGGAGATGCGGTGGGACGGGTGGTCTCCGCAGAGCCTTTCCGCCAGGCCTTTCATCAGCTCCTTGGCCTTCGCGCCAAGCGTCCTCTAGGGAGTTTCCCAGCTTCTTTTTGGAAGAAGGCTACCTGCTTGAGAACACAAGATAAGGCACTACTCAAGCGCAATCTCGGGCCCTGCCATCACGCCACCGGCATTCACGGTGGCCTTTCTCCAGGATCAGACCCTTCACCGGCTAGAGCAACAGAGGGTCAACTACCGAATTCGGACTGGCGCTCATCTGTTAGGTGAACAGCATCACCGTCTTGTTGAACGGAAGAGCAAAGGGGCCGGGGTAGGAGGCGATCCGCTGTGACGTTGGTAGGAAGACATCCCGGCCCCTGAGACTGTCCCACGCGGGCCCTCGCAAATGTTGGTGGGCCTATCTGGCCTCCTCCTTCGGCTCAGCCTTCTGGCTTGACCTCGCCTCCACAAACCCGAAGCTGAAGGTTGTCCCTAACC
>MTNI01000163.1 GCA_002011415.1 Candidatus Acetothermia bacterium JdFR-47 | reverse complement strand
AAGGTGATGTTATCGCTCCACTTTGGATTCTCCGGGGTCCAGTCGAAATTAACCACCGGCCGGCGATTGAGTTCGATGGTAAAGACAGCGGCAGAGGCTACGGTTGCCTGATAGGTTGCGCCGTTCTCTAGGTGGTAGACGGTTGTTTCGAGTTGAATTGTGCGGCCAACGGCCGCCACTTCCGGAGCGGCGACCGTGACCCAAATCCAGAGCTCGAGGGAACCGTCGTCGGCCACAGCGTTGTTTTGGAGGGTAGAGATGGTGACCCCGCCGGTGCCGAACCCCGCGACGTCGGTTGTCTCGCCCAGGAGGTCTCCGGCCGCGTTACGAACCTCTATCTTGGTAATGTCGGAAGCGTTCGCGGTGCCGAGGTTCCTTATTACCACAGGGTTAATAGTTACCCCGTCGTTGTTTTCGTCNTGGTCATCGAGGCGAATCTTTTGGGCCAGGAACCGCTGGCCGGTAAAGACCGTGGCCGAATCCTGAGCCACGTCCTCGGCGTACTCAAACCCTGCAGGCCTCAACTCTACGGCCGTCGGGAAGTCCACAGCGTCCGTAACGTATGTGGCAGTATCGTTATCACCGACTTGTGGAGGCTCATGGCTCCCTATTTTCACCCGTGGTTGAAGTGTGTGCCCTGGGGTGATATTGCCGATGCGATACAAGATCTGTAGGGTTAATTCGCNGTCATCGTCCAGCTGCCGATCCGCAATATCCAACCAAACACCCGTCGTAGCGAAACCGGCAAATGCATTGAAGGTATTGATCACGGCGCCGTTCACTTTCACCTTTATATCTGCGATTTCTCCATCTCCTGCTGAACCTTGGTTTTGGATCCAGATCCGTGTGACCTCAAGGGGATCAGCGTTTACATCGGCATCGCGAATCACTATGGTTTGAGTGAGGATTTCACCTGGGTTCAGTACTCCTGAGGCCGGTACCGTGCTCTGCTCTTCGATTTCTTCTACCCCGGCATTACGGATTGTCTGCACCGTAGGGGCTTGGGAAGTCTGTGTAAATCCTTGATCANCGCCCGGTTGTTGTTCAACCAGCTCCAAAATGATCTCTGTCTGGACGGTGCGCCCATCCGTTGGATTCCCCGCTACTTCGATTTCGATCTTTATCTCTATCACAGTGTTGTCGGGGACGCTGCCATCCCAAGCCCCAAAATCACTATTGGCTGCAAAGGAAACTCCTCCATTATTCCAAGCAGAGAGATCCTTGCCTAAATCATTTGCATTTGCTGTGTATGTATTTGCTCCCACCGTTACATGTACCAATAGATTTGCAATATCACCGTCCGTTGCTGTGCCAAGATTGCGGACGGTGATCATGTTCACTTGGATAGCAGCATCGTTTGCGTCGTTGTCGGTGAATGTGACCTGTTGCACCGGGTGGGTTGGTGGATCGCTTACCAAGTCACCGGGATTGTAATTGCCCGCAGGAAGCACGGTTTCCTGAATCTCTTCGAACCCTGCTTTTACGATCTCTTCGGTCTCGCCATCAGGGATCCATGCGCTCGTGTAAGCGGTAGTACCCACGAAATAGTGGAACCGAACCTCTAGGGCGAGGGTTTTACCTCCTTCAATCTGTGCTACGTCGGCTACGTCTACCAATACCTCAATGTCCACCGTCGCTCCCGCAGGGAGGGTGTAATTCACCGCGATCGTCACGCCACCATTGTCAAGTCCAATGGGATCATCTACAGCCCCAATCAGGCCCCCTCCGTCCCAAAGCTCGATCCGCGTGATTTCTTGATGGGTAGCGGTTCCCAGGTTGCGCACCGTGATGACATCGAAGAGAACCGGCTGACCTGAGGTGTTCTGCAATCTTACCTTTTGTACCGCAATGTTAGTATCACCGGGGTTCAGATAGCCAGCCGCGAGGCCCTGGTCCACAAACGTGACTTGGGCACTCCCCTCCCAGGCCAAAATGCCCAGAAGGAGGAGAAGCCCTCCTGTAACCTTTCTTCGCACCATCACGCCCCCTTTTCCCGAGAGCTTTTTCGAAGGAATATTAAAACAAGGTCCCCTTTTCCTACAGAATTGGAGTACCACACCCAGCAGGACTTGGTTACAGTGGAAAGGGATAATTGTCCGTGAACTTTTTGTATGCTACAAAAAACTACGTTAGCCCTGGTTTACCAAGACGAGCGGGGGTCTGTGGCAAGATCCCGAAGAATCGGCCTCATAAGTTCTAATGCACGGCGGCGGTGGGAGATTTTATTTTTCTCCTCCGGCGACATCTCCGCCAAGGTACGGCCCACGCCTTCCGGGATGAAGAGGGGATCGTAGCCGAACCCATGCTCGCCCCGGGGCGCCCCGGCGATCTCCCCCTCCAATACCCCCTCCGCCTTCCACGTGCGCCCATCGGGTAACGCTAATACCGCCACGGTCCGGAAACGGGCCCGTCGATTCCTCACCCCCTCAAGCAGCCGGAGGAGCTTCTCGTTGTTGGCCCGATAGTCCTTGCCTGCCCCCGCAAACCGGGCCGATCGTACCCCCGGCGCTCCCCCCAACGCCTCAACCTCCAACCCCGTATCCTCCGCCAACGCCGGCAACCCCGTCTCCCGCGCCACCGCTGTGGCCTTGAGGATCGCGTTCTCTTCCAGGGTCTCGCCCACTTCCTCCACATCGGAGAAGTGGATCTCGCGGTAGGTAAGCCACTCGATCCCGGGGATGTCCCCCAGGATCGCAAGGATCTCCTCGATCTTATGGGAGTTTTTGGTGGCGAGGACGACCTTTTTGGTCATCCCCCTTCTACATCGCTACCCCACGCAACGAGAGCTCCGCTGCGAAGTGACAGGCGACGTAGTGATCGGCCCCCAAGTCCATGAACTTCGGGGCCTCTTTGGAACAGATCTCCTTGGCGTAGGAACAGCGGGGGTGGAAGTAGCAGCCAGGGGGCGGGTTTATGGGGCTGGGAACATCCCCCTGCAACAGGATGCGCTCCTTCTTGTAGTCGGGATCGGGAACCGGCACCGCCGAAAGCAACGCCTCGGTGTATGGATGCAAGGGGTGAGTGAAGAGCTCCTCCGTCTCCGCAAGCTCCACGATCTTCCCCAGGTACATCACCGCCACCCTGTCGGAAATATGCTTCACCACTGAAAGGTCGTGGGCGATGAAGAGGTAGGTAAGATGGAACTCGTCCTGGAGGTCCTCGAGGAGGTTCAAAACCTGGGCCTGGATGGATACGTCCAGGGCCGAGACGGGCTCATCACAGACGACGAGTTGGGGGTCCAAGGCCAAAGCCCGGGCGATTCCGATCCGCTGACGCTGGCCACCGGAGAACTCGTGGGGATAGCGGCGCATATGCTCCGGCTTGAGGCCCACCGCCTGGAGGAGTTCCACCACCCTCCGCTCCTTCTCCCTGCCCCGGGCGACCCGGTGGACCACCAAGGGTTCCCCAACGATGTCCCCCACCGTCATCCGGGGGTTAAGGGAAGAGTAAGGGTCCTGGAAAATGATCTGCATCTCCCGACGCAGGGGCTTCATCTCCCGCGGCTTCATCTTCGCGATGTCCACAACCCTTCCGAGCTGCTTGCTGCGGAAGAGGATTTCCCCGGCGGTGGGCTCGATGAGCCGCAGGATCGTGCGCCCGGTGGTGGTCTTTCCACACCCGGACTCCCCCACCAACCCGAGGGTCTCGCCCTCGCGGATGAAGAAGTCCACATTATCCACCGCTTTAACCCATCCCACGATGCGGCGGAAGACCCCC
>MTNI01000226.1 GCA_002011415.1 Candidatus Acetothermia bacterium JdFR-47 | reverse complement strand
TCCTCCACGGTGATCGCCCCATAGGGGCACTGGGGCTCGCAGATCCCGCACCCCGAGCACAGCTCTTCGTCCACCTGGGCCACCTCGGGGGAGTGGATGAGTACCGGCGCCGACAGCAAGGACACCGCCTTGGCGGCGGCGCCTGAGGCCTGGGCCACCGTCTCCGGGATGTCCCGAGGGGCCTGGGCCGCCCCGGCGAGGAAGATCCCACCCGTGAGGGACTCCACCGGCCGCAGCTTGGGATGGGCCTCTTTCAAAAAGCCATGCTCGTCGGCCTGGATCTTAAGGGTGCGGGCGAGCTCCACCGCCCCGGGCGCGGGGACGATGGCTTGGGCCAAGACCACCATGTCCGCCCTTACCTCCACCCTTTTGCCGGTCAGGGTGTCCACTCCCCACACCACCACTTTGTCCCCATCCTGGAACACCTTGGCCACCTTGCCCCGCAGGTATAGGATCCTCTCCTCCTCCATGGCCCGCTGGACGAACTCCTCGTAACCCTTCCCTCCGGCGCGGATGTCGATGTAGAAGACGTATGCCTTACCGTCCGGGACCGCATGGCGATAGAGGAGGGCATGCTTGGCCGTGTACATGCAGCAGATCTTGGAACAGTATGGCTTGTGGAGCTCCGGGTCCCGGGAGCCGGAGCACTGGATGAACACCACCTCTTTCGGGACCTTGCCATCGGAGGGACGACGGACCTCGCCCCCGGTGGGCCCGGAGGCGGACAGCATCCGCTCAAGCTGCAGGCCGTCTATCACGTCGGGGATCTGGCCGTATCCGTACTCGGCCATTCGCTCCTTGGGGTAGAGCTCGTAGCCGGTGGCCACGATGATCGCCCCCACTTCCTCCTCCAGGATCTCCTCGTGCATGTCGTAGTCGATGGCCCCAGGCTCACAGACCTTGGCGCACTCCCCGCACCTCAAGGGCTCAAGACCCAAGCACGCCTCCTCGTCCAGGGTATAGGAGGAGGGGACGGCCTGGGGGAAGGGAATGTAGATGGCGGCCCGCTCCGAAAGCCCCCGGTCGAACTCGTTCGGCACCCGGACCGGGCACACGTCGGCGCACTCCCCGCACAGGTTGCACTTGTCGGGGTCTACGTAGGTGGGCCGACGGCGGATGCGCACGCGGTAGTTGCCGATGAAGCCCGTGACTTCCTCCACCTCGGAGTAAGTGAGGAGGCGGATCCTCTCGTGCCGGGCGACCTCCACCATCTTGGGGGTGAGGATGCACTGGGAGCAGTCCAGGGTGGGGAAGGTCTCGGAGAGCTTCGCCATGTGCCCGCCGATGGTAGGGGACCGCTCCACCAGGATCACCTCATAGCCCGCCTCGGCGACGTCCAGAGCAGCTTGGATCCCGGCGATTCCCCCTCCGATCACCAAGCACTTGTTCGAGTGGCCCACCTCCACGGGCTCCAGGGGGTGGTTCCCCTTGACCTTCTCCACCACCGCCTGGGTGATGCGAACCGCCTTGTCCGTGGCCGCAGGCCCCTTTTCGTGCACCCAGGAGCAGTGCTCGCGGATGTTGGCGATCTCAACGAGGTAGGGGTTGAGCCCTGCCTCCTCGGCCGCCCTGCGGAAGGTGGGCTCGTGCATGGAAGGGGAGCAGGCGGCCACCACCACCCCGGTGAGCCGGTTCTCCTTGATCGCCCGCTTGAGGAGGTCCTGGCCGGGGTCGGAGCACATGTAATCGTAGTGGGTGGCGTAAACCACGCCCGGGAACCGGGACAAGGCCTCGGAGAGCCTCTCCACGTCCACAGTGCCGGCGATGTTGTGGCCACAGTGGCAGACGAACACGCCGATCCTGGCCTTCCCACTCGCCTTAGGCATGGACATGCTCCTTGGCGTAGCGATAACCCTCCTCGAAGGCCCGCTGGTTGAGGTCCCGGGTATGCGGGGGGACGGCCCCCAGCACGGCCTGGAGGAGGGCGTCCTTGGAGATCGCCGGCCACAGGGCGGAAAGCGCCCCCAGCATCACCACGTTGGCCACGATGCGCCGTCCCAGGGATTCGGCGATGCGCGTCGCCGGCACCTCCGCCACCCGTACGTCTTCCCTTACCTCGTGCTCCACCAGGTCCTGGTCGAGAAGGAGGAGCCCCCCGGGNTTAACATCACGGCCGAACTTCTCGTAGGCCTCTTGGGACATGATCACCNCCACGTCCGGGGTCCCCACCCGGGGATAGTCCACAGGGGCGTCAGCCACCACCACCTCAGCGGAGCAGGCCCCGCCCCGGGCCTCCGGGCCGTAGGACTGGATCAAAACGGCGTGCTTGCCGTCGTGGAGGACGGCGGCGCGGCCGGTGATCCTCCCGGCTGAGATGATCCCCTGGCCCCCGAAGCCGGCGAACCGGATCTCCTGGCGCATGAGAGTGTAGAGCCAAGATAAAACAGGGCGAGGGTCTCCCCTATGACGGCGGTCAGTTTTTAGCCTGCCCCCAAGCGGCCAAGGGCTCAGCGGGAACCTGCCCGGGTGGTGAGACCCTCCGCCACGGCCGCACGACGAACCTAGCAGGCGGTTCTGAGAACGCGGCGCCTACTAAGCCCTCGGGGGCGACGCCATTGTACTGAGGCAGGCCACCAGCAGAGCGCTTTTGCAAAAAGAAACCGGCCCGCAAGAGCACGGGCCGGCTGCACAGGAATCGCTATTGGCCTCAGCGTACGATGCGCAGACCCCCACCCTTGAGAAGCCTTTCCACTTCCTCTTTAGTGGCCCAGCACAGGTCCCCGGGGTTCGTCTGTTTCAAAGCGGATATCGCCACCCCGTAGTTCACCCCCGCTTCCGGCCCCTGGGTGAGGTAACCGAAAAGGAACCCTCCGGCGAAGGAATCGCCAGCCCCCACCCGATCCACGATCTCGATCTCGAACACCGGCCCCTTATAGAGCTCCCCCTCGGCGTAGACGATGGCCGTCCAGGTGTTCCGCCACACCGAGGGCGTCTCGCGGACCGTGATCGCCACCGCGGAAAGGTCGAAGCGCTCGGCGAGGAGCTCGGCCACCTGCTCGTAGGACTCCCCCTTGATCCCGAAGACACGCTCGGTGTCTTCCTCAGTGGTGATGAGGATGTCGGCCTGTTCCACAAGCGGGGTCATGACCTTGCGGGCCTCCTCCTGGGACCAAAGCGGGCCCGGTAGTTGAGGTCGAGCGACACCGTAAGCCCAGCCTCCTTGGCCTTGCGGACCGCCTCCGCCGTGGCCTCGGTCGCCGTGGCGGACAGGGCTGGGGTGATCCCAGAGGTGTGGAAGTGGCGGGCCTCGCGAAAGACCGCGTCCCAATCCACCTCCCCGGGGCGGATCCTGGCCATGGCGGAGTCCCGCCGGTCGTAGAGCACCGAGTTGGGCCTAGGGGAGGCGCCGAACTCGACAAAGTAGATCCCCACCCGATCTTCGTCCGTCCACACGATGTGGGAGACGTCCACCCCGTGCTCCCTGGCCTTGTTCGCGATCATCCTGCCCAGGGGATTGCGGGTGAGACGGGTGACGTAGGAGGTGCTGAGTCCCAGACGCTGAGCGGCCACGGCGACGTTGAGCTCAGATCCTCCCACGTTTACCTCAAGCGAATTCGTCTGCTCCAACCGCCGGAAGTCGGGCGGCGAAAGCCTGATCATCGTCTCCCCGAACGTCACGAGGTCATAGCGCATTAGGCCACCCCCCTCGCAGTCTGCACGGCCTCCACCAGCCGACGGGCGTTCTCGGTAAGCACCTCGTAACGCCCTTCAGCCACGGCCTTCTTGTCCA
>MTNI01000009.1 GCA_002011415.1 Candidatus Acetothermia bacterium JdFR-47 | reverse complement strand
CCCTCCGACGCCCCGCTTGGCGTTTGGACCGTTGAGAGCAAAGACGCGTGCTATTCCTTCCTGCGCATCCCGATGGAGTGGGCGATCCTGGAGGTGACGGGGGTGGCCGGGTCCGAGGTAGAGGCCCCCGGGGTTCAGGTGATCCCGGGGNAANACGGGACCACGGTCCTGACNGGACCGGCGGGGAGCTGGCGCGTGTCNATCACCCTCCCTGGCTGGGAGGAATCGCGGGTGGAGGAGCTTGCCCTCTCCCCGGGAGAACGGAGGNTCCTCCTCCTCGGCCGGGTGGAGCTTACGCCCTCCACCCCGGTGGCGCTTCCGGGAACCACGATCCAAGTCACCGTTACCATCCTCACCCCCGTCGACCTCCCAAGGCTGGCCGATTCCCTGGTGCTTCCGCCCGGATGGAGCGCAGAGCCNACCACCTGCGAGACCTGTCCCCTGCGCTTCGAGGAGCCGGTCNCCGCAGGCCATCTCACCACCCGAGCGTGGCTGGTGCACATCCCGCTCGACGCTGGGGGAAGCTACACCATCGAGCTGGCCCTCCCGGGACTGGGACTGACGGGCAGGGCCACCGTCGAGGTGAGAAACCGCCTCCCCATCGAGGTGGTGGTGACGCATTGGGACNTAGAGAACGACATCCTCNATCTTGCACTTTCGGGCAAGATCACCTACGGGCAGCTCCTCTGGGCGGCCAGCCTCGTGGGGCAGGAGGTNCCGTTCAGCGGCCAGCGTATGACCCAAACCAGGCTAGAGGCGCTCGCAGAGAAGTGGCTCGCTTCAGGCACACCCTGATCGCTAGCGGCGCAGCAGCGTGAGGATCAGGCTGAAAAGCGCGGACACAAGGAGCATCGAGGTGATGGGGAAGTAGAACACAAACCCGTCTCGCTCGATGCGGATGTCCCCTGGAAGACGGCCCAGAAACGGGAGCTTCCCGGACAGCCAAAGGCCCAGGATCACGAGCGCGATCCCCGTTATCACAAGCATCCGCCCAAGTCCGGAAAGCCCTTCCATCCGCTATAATGATATCCGCCAAAAGGAGGGAAGGATGAACGAGGTCCTGCGAGCCATCCGTGAGCGCCGTTCCATCCGTGCATTTAAAACCGACCCCGTTGAACCTGAGAAGTTGGAAGCGATCCTGGAGGCTGGACGCTGGGCCCCGTCGGGGAAAAACACCCAGCCTTGGCGATTCGTAATTGTGGAGTCGCAGGAAAAACGGCAGCAACTGGGACAGCTTGTAACCCAGATGGACATGATCCGCACGGCCCCGGTCACCATCGCCGTGCTCTTGGACACGGAAGCGGGCTACGACCGGATCAAGGACATCCAAGCCATCGGGGCCTGTGCGCAGAACATGCTCCTCGCCGCCCATTCCCTGGGCCTGGGGGCGTGTTGGATCGGGCGGGTGCGCGATGAGCAGGTGGAGCGGGTCCTCGGTGTGGGGGAACACGAAGAGCTCATGATGCTCATTCCCATCGGCTATCCGGCCGAGTCCCCGCCCCCCAAGGAACGGAAGCCCCTCGCGGACCTCGTAAGGAGGATCTGATGCCTTACCTCGTGGTGCTCGCGGCCTTAGCACTCATCCTGCCGGCCCTGGGCCTGGGCCTCCTGGCCTTGGGGTTGGCCGTGGCGGCTGCCATCATCGTAGTGCTCGCAGCCGTGGCCCTGGGCGCCACGGGTAGCCTTATTGATTGGATCCTCACCGCTGTCGCGGTCGCCCTGTCCTGGCGGGCTGTGCAAACAGGGCGGCGACTCCTCAGGCGGCTGCGTACCGCGCTCGCCAATCTGTAACCTAACGGCCCGGGCATTGGGCAGCCACCCCGGGGTCGATGTCCCGGCCGGAAAAGGCCGCCTCGAAATGGCGGGCGAACTCGCGGGCCAAGGCGTCGGCCCGCCGTTCGTAGGCGCGTGTGTCCCGCCATGTATCCCGCGGCCATAAGACCTCGTCCGGTACCCCGGGGCAATGGGTGGGCACAAGCAAGTGAAAGCGCCGATCCTCTCGCAGCTCCACGCTGTCCAGGCGCCCGGATATGGCCGCTCGTACCATGGCCCGGGTGAGACGGATGTCGATGCGCCTGCCTTCCCCATACGGTCCCCCGGACCAGCCGGTGTTCACCAAGAACACTCTCGCCCCGTAGCGAGTCAGGTACTCCCCCAGCATCCCCGCGTACACTTCCGGGAGACGCGGCATGAACGGCGCTCCGAAGAACCGAGAGAAGGTGGAAACCGGCTCCACGATCCCCGCCTCCGTCCCCGCCACCTTGCTCGTGTAGCCCATGAGGAACCAGAACATCGCCTGTTCTCGGGTGAGCCTGGCGATGGGGGGAAGGACGCCGTTCGCGTCCGCGGTGAGGAACAGGATCGTCCTGGGATGTCCAGCCAGCCCCTCCGCCATAGCGTTTTTGACAAAGCTCAACGGGTAGGACGCCCGGGAGTTCTCGGTGAGGCGCCTATCTGAGAAATCGAATCGGCCGTCGGGGTAGACCATCGCGTTCTCCACGATGGCTCCGTGTTCCTCCGGGGGAGCGGGGTGCATCACCGCCCAGTAGATGTCCGGCTCCTTCTCCTGGGAGAGATCGATCAGCTTGGCGTAGCAGCCAGCCTCGAAGTTGAAGATGCCCTTAGGGGACCAACCGTGTTCGTCGTCCCCAATCAGGGCCCGAGAGGGGTCAGAGGACAGGGAGGTCTTCCCAGTGCCGGAAAGGCCGAGGAACAGAGCCACGTCGCCCTCGGGGCCCTGGCTCGCCCCGCAGTGCAAGGGGAGCACTCCCACCTCAGGGAGGAGCCAGTTCATCACCGTGAACATGAGCTTTTTCACCGTACCCAGATAAGCCGACCCGTACACCACCCCCACCCCGCGGGCGAAGTCCATGGCCACCGCCACGTCCGCGGTCCGCCCCGCCTTGGGGTCGAACCTAAGTTTTCCCTCATAGCGCCAGGGATCGAGCCGGTCGTAGGGCAAGACGAGCAAAATGAAAGGGCGGTCGGCGAACGCCGAGTCGCCCCCCTGAAGCAGGGGGCGGAACATGTTGTCGGTGAACAAAGCGGCAAGGGCACGGTCGGTGATCGTGCGAACGGGAAGGGCGTAGCAAGGATCGGCCCCCAAGGCCCGGTCCGTTACGTAGAGGCGGGGCTTTCCCCGCAGAGCCGCTAGAGCGTCCTCGAGGATCGCCTCGAAGGTCTCCGGGTCCATGGGATGACAGTAGGGCGACCTCCAGTCCACGGTCCCGTGGATCTCCGGTCGGTTCACGATGTACGTGTCGTTGGGCCTCCGGCCTGTGGAGTCCGGGGGGGTCCAAGTAGCAAGCGCCCCGGACTCGGACACCAACGCCTCCCGCCAGCGGATCGCCTCCTCGATAAGGGCGGTGCGGTCTGGGTCAATCCAAACCCCTGGATGAACACCAAGGAGAGCGTCTAATTCACGCTTAAGCTCCATTCATCCCCCTCGACTGGCTTACTCGATCCCCCGCACCAAGGCCCGGATGAACATGAGCACCGGGATGATCTCGAGCCGGCCCACCCACATGTTGAAGCAGAGGACGAGCTTGGCCAGGGTGGACATGGTGGGGTGGGTTATCCCCACCGATAGGCCTACGTTCCCCTGGGCGGAGGCGACCTCGAATATCACATCGGAGAGCTTGAACGCGGGCGGCACGGTGTGAAGGAGCACGGCTATCCCGATCCCCAGGAACCCCAGCCACAGGAACGTGAGCACCGCCGCCTCCTCCAGCCGCCGA
>MTNI01000171.1 GCA_002011415.1 Candidatus Acetothermia bacterium JdFR-47 | reverse complement strand
CTTGGGCAAGGTACCACAGCATCCAGTCCACCTCGAACGCCCGCAGGGGCCGGCCCCGCTTGCCCAGGAGCTCGACCAGCCGCTCCACCGCGGTCACGGTGGCGGCTCGGAGCTCCACCTCCTCGGTGGACCCGGCGGGGATGAGCTCCTTTTTGTCGATGCGGCAGGCGAGGCCTGGGTCCAACATCAGCGCCCCTTGTGCTCGCAGGATCTGAGGGAGCTTGTAATCGGCGAAGGCGGTGAGCCAATCCATGTCCCGCAGGTCGCCGGGGCCGTCGCCCTCGAAGGTTCCGTAAAGGTCAGCGCACAGGATCTGGGCCCGCTTGTGGAAGCGGACCACCCGGCCTTGGTAGGTGGCCGCGTCCCGGAACGAGGGGAGATGGGCGGTGACGAGCTCCACCAGGCGCGTGCAGCGGCCCTGGGCGAGGGAGAAGAACGTCCGGGCAGAGCCGAACCGGGACAGGAGCCGCCCCACCTCTTGAGCAGCCTGGGCCCGGGCTCTTAGGAGCGGTATCTCCCCCAGCACCTCCCCCAAGGCCGCCTCGTCTAGGGAGGCGAGGCTTTCGGCGTTGAAGAACTCGGGGGCTTCTTCTGCGGCGTGGCGGAGGGCGTAGGCCAGGGCGAAGTAGCCGGTGAGGACCTCGCTCTCCGGCCCGGGGACGGTCCACTTCACCTTCCCCGGCCAGAAGCAGAAGTTCAGGGCGTCGAGGAGGAGCAAATAGCGGAGGGTGAGTTCCTCCTCCCCGCGGAAGTGGTACCTCCCTTCCCAGGCAGGGACGGGAAGTTCCTCCAGCTTGTGAGCCAGGGTGTGGAGGCCGCCCTCATCCAGGCGCACAAAGCGCGCCCGCTTCATCACCCAAGCCGCCGCTTCCCTGACCGGGTTTTCCCTCATGNTTTTCTCCCCACCAGGAAGAATACCGAGCTTTTGCCCGGCGGCACAAACGGGTGCAGCCTTCCGAAGGCCAGGGTCACTTCGTCCATGTGGGGGGAGAGCTTGGGGAGGAGCCCTGCCTCGGAGAGCGCGAGGAAGAAGGGGGCCGCGAGCACCGTGATGGGGCCGTACGCTCGGACGCATGTGAACCCCGCGTCCTCCGCCAGAGCGGTCATTTCCTCCGGGGTGCGGTGGCGGAGCTCGAAGTAGCGGGCGNAGATGAGCTCGGCGCGGGCCCGGGAGAGAAAGGGGATCCCAAGGAACTCGTCGTCAGGGGCGACCAGCCGCAGGCCCGGNTCCGTGGACTCCGCGCGAAATGAGGGGACAGGGCGGACCTGGGACGCGGCCCTGCGGATGGGGGCGCTGGCGTGGAAGCGTAGTTCGTATTCCGCCTCCCGCAGCGGCGCTCGGGAACGGTGGCACAGCCGGTAGATGGCCACATCTCCCTCCAAGTACAGTTCGGCCTCNTCCTCCACATCGGCCTTGAGCTCGGCCCGCAGGTCCTCGCAGGTGGCGGCGAGCCTGCCCCCGGGCCGGAGGACCCGCAGTGCCTCCCGCAGAGCCAGGGCGGGATCGTCGCACTGCTCTATGGCCGTGCCCGCCACCGCTCCGTCGAAGCTCCTATCGGGAAATGGCAGGCGCTCGGCCGGGGCGCAGGCGACTTCCACGTTTGCAAGCCCCTGCAGGCGGGTATTCTCCCGCGNGACCTGACAGCGCTTGGGGGATGCGTCCACCGCCACCACCGTGGGGACGTGGCGGGCGAGGGGCAGGGCGGGCCAGCCGTCCCCGGTACCGATGTCGAGCACGCGTTTCACGTCCCCCAGCGCGGAGAGGAAGGCCCCGATCAGGCAGGCGTCCACCCAGTCGAAGGGGCGCGCCGGGTCGGCGGGGCGGTGCACCCAGGGGAGAGGTTCGGCCGCCTGGCGCTCCATCCGCTCGTACCGGAGCTCGGCAGAGCTAACGCGCACGAGCGGGACGTTTTCCCGCAACCACTCCTCCAGGGTCATCCTCACCTCCTGCGTTCAGGGTAACCCTGGGGGAGGGAGGTGCCAACGTTCCCGTCCCTGGGGCGCCGGGTGCCTATTCGGTGTTTTTCTCCTCGGGCGGGCTGAGGATCTCCGCGACTTCCCACAGGAACACGGTGCCGTCGTCAGAGCCAGAGGCGAGGAGCGCCCCNTCCGGGGAGAAGCGCACGCACTCCACTGAGTCCTCGTGCCCTGTGAGGGCCCGTAGTTCCACCCCTTCGTCCGGATCCCAGAGTCGCACGGTGTGATCCAGGGAGGAGGAGGCGAGTAGCCGGCCATCGGGGGAGAAATCCACCCCCCACACGCAGCCGGTGTGGCGCCACATGGAACGGTAGCAGAGGCCCACCGCGGTGTCCCACAGCTTCACCACCTTGCCCGCCCCCACGGCGAGGAAGTAGCCGTCCGGGGAGAAGGCCGTGCACCACGCCTTTCCCGGGAAGACGAACAGGGTCTCCCCGGCGATGTCCCACAGGACCCCTTGATCCACGCTCCCGGAGGCGCAGAGCTTCCCGTCCGGGGACACGGCCACGCCTCGTATGGCCCCGGAGTGGACCTTCTGCTCCCAAACCGGCTCGCCCGCCTCGATGTTCCATAGCGTCACGCTTCCGTCTCCCGCACCAGCGAGGAGCCGTTTCCCATCCGGGGTGAAGGCGAGGGCGTACACGTTGCTAAAGCCCCCATGGAGCGTCTTCAGGAGATCTCCGGTGTCGAGATCCCAGATGTAGACCGCGCAATAGCTTCCCGCGGCGATGAGCTTCCCGTCCGGGGAAAGGGCAAGGGAGTAGGCGTTCCCTTCGATCTCGAAGGAGCGGATGGGCTCCAGGTCCTCCAAGCGGTAGAGGACGATCCCGTGCTCCGTGGCCACCGCCAGGGCGCTGCCGTCCGGGGTGAAGGAGAGGTCGCTCAGCCACTTGAGTTGAATAACCCCCACCGCCCCATCCGGGAGCGGCTCTTCCGCCCGCCCCTGCCCCATGCACATCGCGCCTATGGCTAGGGTTCCCATAAGTAGCACCAGCGCCTTGATTCGTCCCGTCATTTATTTACCTCCCGAACGGTTTGAGTTCTGCTCGGCCGTCGTGTGGACCGCTTTCCCACGATGGCGAGGGTGCCACTTCGCCCTCTTTTTATTCATCCTCGGGAGCGTATTGAGGAAAACGAGCCTTGAGCTCCCGGAGAAGCCATTCCTGGAACTCCCGTACCTCGGCGAGGAGTTCCATGGCTTCGTGTTCGCTCACGGCTCCGGCCTGATCGTACATCAGCGTATTGCGTTTGCGGCGCGCTCGATCGAAGTCCAACGCGAAATGCTGCTTCTCTGGGGGAAGGAGCTTTTTCAGTTCCTGAAATGTACGAGCGTGGCGGGCGCGGGATCCGATCCGGATGTGGTGAAGCCGAAGGCAGGCTGTGGCGAGTTGTANGGCCGCATTATAGGCGAATGCGAACCGACCGTCGGGATAAAGCCCAGGGATCTCCGCTTGGTAAAGGTCGCGCTCGGCGAGCCGCAAGAGGCTTTGGATCTCCTCTCGGGAAGTTGGCTCCCTGCGGAGGGCTTTATCCCTCGACGCATCGGCGAAGCGCATCCTCGTCTCCAATCAGGAAGATCTTTGGGCCGGAGAGGACTGCCCGGACGAAGTGGTCCTTCTCCCGCAGGCGCTGGCGTAGCTCCTNTGGGGTGAAGACGGTGGCGTTGNTCTCCCGGCCTAGCTCCTCCTCGAGCCGGGAGAGGATTGAGGTAAGCACCCGTGGGGAGATGGAGCCCACGAGAAACAGGTCCACATCGCTAGACAAGGTC
>MTNI01000095.1 GCA_002011415.1 Candidatus Acetothermia bacterium JdFR-47 | reverse complement strand
CCGGAGGCGGCGTAGGGGGCCCGCGGCCGGATGAGCCTGGCCCCGATGACGTCTGCTGCCCTACGCAAATCCCACATGCTATCCTCCGGCGCCGAAGGGGATGATGAGGGACACTTCGTCATACACCACCGCTTCGCCCACCGAGGCGGAGACGTCGCTCACCCCGTACATCCAAGGCTCCCCCATGAGCTCGGAGACGGGGTCCAAGGCGAACAGCTCCACCGTGAGGGTGTCGTAGGAGGGCACCCCTTCCAGATAGTCGATAAGGTCGGAGAGGGAGGCGATGATCGGCACCCCTTCCCCTTTCTCCACCGGCCGGGGGCCACCGTAGGCCCTGAGCTCCAGGTACGGCGTGTCCAGGTCCTCCGGGATCGGAAGCTCCCCCGACCAGGAACTCCCTTCCCCTCGCCAGTCCTGCAGGTGCACGGTGAACTGGATCGTGTCCCCAGGGGCGTACCGATCTTTGTCCACCTCCAGGTCGACGATGCGGATGGCGGAGAGCTCCGGAGTGATCGACGCATCCAGAGTGATCATAAGGAGCCCAGGGTCGGCGAACTCGTTGTACTCCAGGATGTCGGTGACGATGGCCGCCTCCCAAGGGACGTACAGGGCCACGTCCTGGGTGGAGAGGAACACGTTGTGCCGCTCCAGGGGACGGGGGAGGTCATCTCCCTCGATGCGGTAATGGACGCTTACGGTGCCCGGGCCGATGCGATCCAAGGCCCGGTCGGTGGCCTCAAGCCCCGCCACGTAAAACAGCAGGGCCTCAAGGCGTGCCTCCCGCACCATGCTCACGGCAAGCCTTGTCCCCTGGCCGCGGTCCTCGTCCCAAACGGAGAAGTCCAGCGCCACGGGCTGGGGAGACCGCCCCACCAGACCCCCGATGGCGGCCCAGCGATCCGCGAGGATCGCCCCCTCCACCTCCCCGATGGTCCCCAGCTTATACGGGGCGTCGAGGGCGGCCACGGTGTCGAACACATAAGCCGAGGTGAGGAAGTAATCGGTACGACCGGAAAACAAGAACGGATGGCCGAAGGCGAGCACCGCGCCCTCCTCCACCAGGGTGACCGTGCCCAAGGCCCCTAGTGTAATGTCACCGGTGAGGAGGCCCACCCCCACCGGAGCCCCGGGCGAGAAGGGAAGCGCGGGCAGGTCCTGGGGCGCGCTCGGCGCCTGCACGATCCGCCCCAGGTCGAAGTCCGAGAGCCCCGCGATCTTCCCCCGCCACCCGGGCAGGAGGGCCAGGAAAGGATGCTCCGCAAGCCCGAGATCCAGCCCCTGGGCAAGTACCTCAAGAGCACGCGGGGAAAAGCCGCTCGCCATCACCGGAGCGGTGAGGGGCCAGGAGTAAAGCACCCCCGGCTCGGGCACGTCAGGGGGGCGGGCGACGAATTTCAGCCGCGAAAGGCCGAGCTTCTCCAGCTCCTTGGGGATCGGGATCTCCTCTGGGGGCTCCTCGGGCGGCACCTGCTGTTTCACCTCATCCAGCACCGCCAACATGGTCTCGATGGGGGTCACCAGGCCCAAGGGGCGATGGGGATCGGCCGACCACAGAGCGGCCCGGGACAGCGCTCCGGCCAGACGGCCGTCCAGGTACACGGGGCTTCCTGACATCCCCTGGGCGATGCCCCCGGAGCGGTCGATGGCGTCCCCATAGGCCCGCACAATGATGAAATCGTTTTCATCTCCGGGCTCGTCCAAGACGCCCACCACCTCAACCTCGAACCGGGAAACTTGGGTCCCGGCCACCACCGTGAGGCCGTAGCCCGTCATCCCAGGGCGGACCTCAGAAAGCGGGATGATGTCCGCTCCCACCGCTGTCCCCGCGATCGCAATCACACAAGCCAAACCCAGAAGTCTCATCCTCCCCCCTTCGCCAGGGCCACCGCTCGAGCAGCCCCCTCCTCCATCGTCTCCACCGGCACGAGCCCCGCCTGGGACAGGATCTCGCGGCCCTCCCGCTCGTTCGTGCCCGTGAGGCGGACCACAACCGGCAAGTCCAGCCCCCGGGTGGNGTCCACGATGCCCCGGGCCACCTCGTCGCAGCGGGTGATGCCCCCGAACACGTTGACGAACAGTACCCGCACCCCTGGGGCCCGGGTCACGATCTCGACTGCCCTCTTCACGCGCTCGGCCCGCGCGCCCCCGCCGATGTCGAGAAAGTTCGCGGGCCGCCCCCCGGCTTGGGCCACGAGGTCCAATGTAGCCATCACCAGCCCAGCCCCGTTCCCGATGATCCCCACATCCCCGTCCAGGCCCACGTAAGAAAGACCAGCGGCCTTGGCCTCTGCCTCCAGNGGATCCTCAGCCGCCTCTTGAAGCCCTGCGAACTGCTCCCCCGGACGGTGATCGTCGTCGACGATCACTTTGGCATCCAAGGCCAGGAGCCCCCCGTCGGTCTCGGCCAGGGGGTTGATCTCCACTAAGGTCGCCTCGTAACGCAGGAAAACCTGGTAGAGCTTCTGCGCCATCTTCGCGAGCTCCTTGCGCAACGCTGCCGGCGCGAGGGCAAGGAGCCGCCTGGTCCGAAACGGGTACAGGCCCTCTAGCGGTGGGATGGGCTCCCGGGCCACCGCCTCGGGCCGGGTGCGGGCTACTTCCTCGATGTCCACCCCCCCGGAAGGGGAGTAGATAAACACCGGGACCCGGGCGCTTCGGTCCACCGTGATCCCGAGGTAATGCTCAGAGAGAACACGCACCGCCCGTACCACGAGTAGGGATTCAACCCGCACGCCTTTGAGCTCTGTGCCCAGAAGCTGGGCAGCGATGGCCTCCGCCTCCTCCGGCGTCTCCGCCTTCCTGATGCCGCCGGCCTTGCCCCGCCCCCCCACCGGGACCTGGGCCTTGAGGACCACCGGACTACCCAGGGTTTGGGCCGCCTCCCGTGCCTCCTCGGGCCTTCGCACCAGCACCNCTTCGGGAACCGGAATCCCGAGCCCTGCCAGGATCTCCCTTCCCTGCCACTCCAAAAGGCGCACCGATCCTCCTTTCCCGGAGGAGCTTACCCGCAGATCCTCCTTCCGACCAGGCGGACAAAANCGCCCTCGAGCGGTAGCAAATGCCGATGTATTGAGGATTTCATTGTGATCGAATATACTTTGGGTGAGGTGGTGCATTTGACGAGGGGGCACGACTACGACGTAGATAAGATCCAGGTCCTCGAGGACATCGAGGCCGTAAGGAAGCGCCCGGGGATGTACATCGGCTCCACCGGGCCGGATGGGCTACTTCACCTCATTTACGAGGTGGTAGACAACGCCGTCGACGAGGCCCTGGCCGGGTACTGCACCGACATCCACGTCATCATCCACGAGGACAAGCGGGTTACCGTGATCGACAACGGCCGGGGGATCCCGGTGGGGGTCCATCCCGAGACCGGGATCAACACGGTGGAGCTNGTGCTCACCACCCTCCACGCCGGCGGCAAATTCAACGCCGACAGCTACAAAGTGTCCGGGGGACTGCATGGGGTNGGCGTTTCGGTAGTAAACGCGCTCTCCGAGTCCCTCACTGTGGAGGTGAGGTGGCGGGACGGCAAGATCTACCGCCAGGAGTTCGCCCGGGGGCGCAAGCTCACCGAACTCGAGGTGGTGGGCGAGACCACGGAGACCGGGACCACCATCACATTCCTCCCCGACAAGGAGATCTTCGAGGAGATCCGCTACAACTTCTCCAAGCTCTCCCATCGTCTGAAGGAGCTCGCCTACCTCAACCCCGGACTTAGGATCCACTTTGAGAACCGGATTGCCGGGGTGAA
>MTNI01000064.1 GCA_002011415.1 Candidatus Acetothermia bacterium JdFR-47 | reverse complement strand
CCAAAGCTAAGCCCTCGGCCGATTAGTACCGCTCGGCTCAAGGCCTTGCGACCCTTACACCTGCGGCCTATCAACCGGGTAATCTACCCGGGGCCTTACCCCTCACCGAAGTGAGGGTAGGAGGCCTTATCTTGGAGGGGGCTTCGCGCTTAGATGCCTTCAGCGCTTATCCCTTCCGGACATAGCTACCCAGCGATGCCCCTGGCGAGACAACTGGTAGACCAGAGGTCCGTTCGTCCCGGTCCTCTCGTACTAAGGACGACTCCCCTCAAGCCTCCTGCGCCCGCGGCGGATAGGGACCGAACTGTCTCACGACGTTCTAAACCCAGCTCGCGTACCGCTTTAATGGGCGAACAGCCCAACCCTTGGGACCTGCTCCAGCCCCAGGATGCGATGAGCCGACATCGAGGTGCCAAACCTCCCCGTCGATGTGGACTCTTGGGGGAGATCAGCCTGTTATCCCCGGAGTACCTTTTATCCGATGAGCGATGGCCCTTCCACACGGAGCCACCGGATCACTATGCCCTGCTTTCGCACCTGCTCGACTTGTAGGTCTCGCAGTCAAGCCCCCTTATGCCATTGCACTCAACACGCGATTGCCGACCGCGCTGAGGGGACCTTTGGGCGCCTCCGTTACCTTTTAGGAGGCAACCGCCCCAGTCAAACTGCCCACCTGACACTGTCCGACGTCCGGATAACGGAGCGTCGTTAGAACCACAGCACACTAAGGGTGGTATCCCAAGGACGGCTCCATCCCAGCTAGCGCCAGGACTTCTCAGCCTCCCACCTATCCTGTACATAGCGTACCGAGATTCAGTGCCAAGCTGCAGTAAAGGTTCACGGGGTCTTTCCGTCCAGCCGCGGGTAACCCGCATCTTCACGGGTAGTGCAATTTCGCCGAGCACCCCGCCGAGACAGTGCCCAGATCGTTACGCCATTCGTGCGGGTCGGAACTTACCCGACAAGGAATTTCGCTACCTTAGGCTCTTTACACCTTCTGTCGCCAGAAGGATTGGACTGTATCTTCTCACCTTTCAGGCTACTCGCCTGTTCTCAGTGAGTCCGGCGTACAGTCTCTGAGGGGGCTGCCGTTCTAAATTTCCTGAGAAGCCAAATCTTTTTTACGGATTTCTCAACATCTTTGTACAGATACTTCCTCTGCTTCCCGCTGGCATTCATGCTTACAGCGATTTTCACTATTTCCAGCAATCCTTTCGGATTCAGATGCTCTTTCCTCTCCATTCTCTCCAAAATCTCCTTGAACTTAAGGAAATCGTAATACTTATTCGAGAGAAGTGGATATCTTTCAAAGAAAGGAATAATCTTTTCCACCAGCGTTCTTCTATTGTCCACTATGTATACCATCACATTACTCGTTGGAGATTTTGGTTTTATTCTTCCACAGTTTAATGCTTCCTGAATTATCTCCAGGATTACCAAATTATCTTTGTGTTGGTAAACCTGGAAAACTGGATCCACAACCCAACCATACTTCATTTTCGAATGTGGTTTCAGGGATACATTAAAGCTACCTTCTGCGTCGACGAACCCTGCAATATAGTAATGCAGATATTTCCGTCTCGCCGGCAGCCTTCCCTGCTGATCACCTGCACCCATGGCACTATCACCTCCTCGGTGGCCAGGGCTCTGACCAGGCTTCCCAGCATATAGCCGGATTTTACAACGGCCCTAAGTAAGTCGACCGTTATAGTTACGGCCGCCGTTTACCGGGGCTTAGGTTCAGAGCTTCCCCCAACGTGACGTCGGGGTAACCCTTCCCCTTAACCTTCCGGCACCGGGCAGGCGTCAGCCTCTATACGTCCCCTTACGGGTTTGCAGAGACCTGTGTTTTTAGTAAACAGTCGCCTGGGCCTTTTCACTGCGGCCTCTTCGGGCTCCGGAAGCAAGTTCCTTCACCCTAATGAGGCGCCCCATCTCCCGAAGTTACGGGGCTAACTTGCCGAGTTCCTTAGCGGGGTTTCACTCGATCGCCTTAGTATCCTCTACTCGCCCACCTGCGTCGGTTGTGGGTACGGGCACCAGGACTCCTGGCTAGAGGCTTTTCTTGGCAGTGTGGGATTAGCCACTTCCCCGCCCTTCGGCGGGTCGTCATCGCCTCTCAGAGTTAATGGTCCGACGGATTTACCTACCGGACCCTCCTACAGGCTTGAACGCGGCAATCCACCACCGCGCTGGCCTACCCTCCTGCGTCACCCCATCGCTCATAGCGGAGCCTGGTGGTGCCGGAATATCAACCGGCTGCCCTTCGGCTACGCCTTTCGGCCTCACCTTAGGTCCCGACTAACCCTGGGCGGATTATCCTTCCCCAGGAACCCTTGGGCTTACGGCGTCCGGGATTCTCACCCGGATCTCGCTACTCATGCCGGCATTCGCACTTCCCTGCAGTCCACCAGAGCTCTCGCTCTGACTTCATCCCGCAGGGAACGCTCCCCTACCGACCGCCTGGAAAACCAGACGATCCCGCAGCTTCGGCAGCAGGCTTAAGCCCCGTTAAATTTTCGGCGCAGAGCCGCTCGACCAGTGAGCTGTTACGCACTCTTTAAAGGATGGCTGCTTCTAAGCCAACCTCCTGGCTGTCTGAGCAGCTCCACATCCTTCCCCACTTAGCCTGCTTTTGGGGGCCTTAGCTGGCGGTCTGGACTCTTTTCCTCTCGACTACGGAGTTTATCCCCCGCAGTCTGACTCCCGGACTTTGAGTTGCGGCATTCGGAGTTTGGTTGGGTTTGGTAACCGGTTAAGGCCCCTAGCCCATCCAGTGCTCTACCTCCGCAACTGACCGTCCGAGGCTAGCCTTAAAGCTATTTCGGGGAGAACCAGCTATCTCCAGGTTTGATTGGCCTTTCACCCCTACCCCCAGATCATCCGACGGTTTTTCAGCACCGACCGGTTCGGGCCTCCATCCCGTGTTACCGAGACTTCACCCTGTCCAGGGGTAGATCACCTGGCTTCGGGTCTACGGCAGCGAACTAATCGCCCTATTCAGACTCGCTTTCGCTCCGGCTCCGGGTTTTGCCCTTAGCCTTGCCCGCTACCGTAACTCGCCGGCTCATTATGCAAAAGGCACGCCGTCACCCGGATCCCCAGGCACTTGGCCCGGGGGCGGGCTCCGACCGGTTGTAGGCACACGGTTTCAGGTTCTATTTCACTCCCCTCCCGGGGTTCTTTTCACCTTTCCCTCACGGTACTAGTTCGCTATCGGTCGTCGGGGAGTATTTAGCCTTGGGAGGTGGTCCTCCCAGCTTCCCACAGGATTCCACGTGTCCCGTGGTACTCAGGAACTCACCGGGAGACTCAGAGATTTCGCCTACGGGGCTTTCACCCTCTCTGGCCTGGCTTTCCAGCCAGTTCGGCTATCCCTGAGTTTTGTAACTCCCTGAAAGGTCCGCAGNCCTTTCTGGTGAGTCCTACAACCCCCCACGAGCAACGCCTGCGGNCTTTAACACTCGTGAGGTTTGGGCTGTTCCCCTTTCGCTCGCCGCTACTCAGGGAATCGCGGTTGCTTTCTTTTCCTCGGGGTACTNAGATGTTTCAGTTCCCCCGGTTGCCCTCCGCACCCTATGGATTCAGGTGCGGATGACCCGATATTAATCGGGCCAGGTTTCCCCATTCGGGCATCTCCGGATCAACGCTTGCTTGCAGCTTCCCGGCTTATCGCAGCTTGCCACGCCCTTCATCGGCTCCCGACGCCAAGGCATCCACCGTGTGCCCTTAGTAGCTTAGCTTATAGAGGATACTTCGGCCTT
>MTNI01000058.1 GCA_002011415.1 Candidatus Acetothermia bacterium JdFR-47 | reverse complement strand
CCCCTGGTGGAGCCGACCGAGCACCGGGAGTGGCTGGAGGAGATCGAGGCCTGGCGCCAAGAAGCCCGCTGGGAGGAACCCCTGATGGAAGGGAACCGGCTTCTCCCCCAGTACGTGATACACGAGATCTGGCGGGCCACCGGCGGGGAAGCCCTTGTGGTGAGCGACGTNGGACAGAACCAGATGTGGGAGGCCCAGTACTTCGTGCACGACCGCCCGGGTTCTCTCATCACCTCCGGGGGGCTGGGGACGATGGGCTTTGCGCTCCCAGCGGCGATCGGGGCCCAGGTGGGGCGACCGAAGGACCTGGTGTGGGTGGTGGCCGGGGACGGCGGTTTCCAGATGACGATCCAGGAGCTCGCCACCGTGGCCCAGGAAGAGCTCCCCATAAAGATCGCCATCCTCAACAACGGTTATCTGGGCATGGTGCGCCAGTGGCAGGAGCTCTTCTTCACGCGCAACTACTGCGCCACCCCCGTCACCAGTCCCGACTTCGCCCTGGTGGCTGAGGCCTACGGGATCGCCGGCTTCACGGTGAAAAGGCGGGACGAGGTAGCCCCGGCCATCGCCAAGGCCCTGGAGACCCCCGGGCCAGCTTTGATCGACTTCCACGTGGAACCGGAGGAGAACGTCTACCCCATGGTGGCCCCAGGCGGGGCGCTCTCGGAGATGATCCACCACCCCACCCCGGCAGAAAGGAGGGCGAGATGAGACACACCNTGGTGGCAGTGGTGGAGGACAAGCCCGGGGTGCTCAACCGCATGGTGAGCCTGTTCAGAAGGCGCCGCTACAACATCGAGAGCCTGGCGGTGGGGCACTCGGAGACCCCGGGGATCTCCCGCATGACCCTGGTCGTAGAGGGGAACGACCGGGTAATCGAGCAGGTGAAAAAGCAGCTCGAGAAGCTGGTGAACGTGATCGAGGTGCAGGACGTGACCGGGAAGCCGGCGGTGATCCGGGAGCTGGCGCTCATCCGGGTGCAGGCGCCCCCGCCCNACCGGGCGGAGGTCACCCAGCTCGTGGAGCTATTCCGCGCCAAGGTGGTGGACGTGGACCACGACTCCCTCATGGTCGAGGTCACCGGGGCCGAGGACAAGGTGAACCAGTTCATCACGCTGCTTGAGCCCTTCGGGGTCGAGGAAGTGGTACGCGCTGGGAGGGTGGCCATGGTACGGGGTGCCAAGGCCAAAGAATTTAAAGTGAACGTGTTTAAATAGGAGGAAAGATGGCGAAGATATACTACGAAAGCGACGCCGATCTCTCTCCCCTCGAGGGAAAGACGATCGCGGTGATCGGTTACGGAAGCCAAGGCCACGCCCACGCCCTGAACCTTGCCGATTCGGGCCTGAAGGTGGTGGTGGGGCTCAGGGAGGGGGGCGCCTCCTGGAAGCGGGCGAAAGGTGCGGGGCTTGAAGTACGCCCGGTTCCGGAGGCGGCAGCAGCCGCCGACCTCATTGCCCTTCTCATCCCGGACCAGGCCCAGCCGCAGGTTTTCCGGGAGGGGATCGCCCCGCACCTCTCCCCGGGGAAGGCCCTGCTTTTCGCCCACGGGTTCAACGTCCATTACGGCCAGATCGTCCCCCCACCGGACGTGGACGTGATCATGGTCGCCCCCAAGGCCCCGGGGCACCGGGTGCGGGAGGTGTTCCAGGAGGGGCAGGGNACCCCAGCCCTCCTTGCNGTCCATCAGGACGCCACCGGCCACGCCAAGGAGTTGGCCCTGGCCTACGCCAAGGGGATCGGTTGCACCCGGGCCGGGGTCATCGAGACCACCTTCGCCGAGGAGACCGAGACGGATCTGTTCGGGGAGCAGGCGGTGTTGTGCGGGGGAGTGTCGGCCCTGATCAAGGCGGGGTTCGAGACCCTAGTGGAGGCCGGCTACCAGCCGGAGATCGCCTACTTCGAGTGCCTGCACGAGCTCAAGCTCATCGTGGACCTGATCCAGGAAGGCGGCCTCACCTACATGCGCCACTCAATCTCCGACACCGCCGAGTACGGGGACTACGTGGCCGGAGGGAGGATAGTCACCGAGGCCACCAAGGCCGAGATGAAAAGGATCCTCCGCGAGGTCCAGGACGGCACCCACGCCCGCAGCTGGATCCTGGAGAACCTGGCCGGCCGCCCGTTCTTTTCCGCCATGCGCAGAANGGAACGGGAGCACCCCATCGAGCAGGTGGGGCGGGCGCTGCGCCGCATGATGCCCTGGCTTTCTCCCAAGGAGGTCTGAGGGGCCATGGGATCCCGGGTGTGGCTCTACGACACCACCCTGCGCGACGGGGCCCAAGGGGAGGGGATCTCCTTCTCGCTCGAGGACAAACTCCGGATTACGGAGCGCCTGGCGGACTTTGGAGTCCACTACATCGAGGGGGGCTGGCCCGGCGCCAACCCCAAGGACACCGAGTACTTCGCCCGCGCGAAGGATTTGGACCTCAGGGAGGCGGTCCTCTTGGCCTTCGGGAGTACCCGCAGGGCGGGGGTAAGCCCAGAGGAGGATGCAAACCTGAAATCGCTTCTCGCCGCCGGGACCCCGGCCGTGGCCCTGGTGGGGAAGTCCTGGACCTTGCACGTGGCCGAGGTCCTGCGCACGAGCCCTGAGGAGAACCTCAGGATGATCGCAGACAGCATCGCCCACATGAAGGCGCGCGGAAAAGAGGTGTTCTTCGACGCCGAGCACTTCTTCGACGGCTACAAGGAGGACCCCCACTATGCCCTGGCAACTCTAGAAGCGGCTGTCTCCGCCGGGGCGGACTGGCTCGTCCTCTGCGACACCAACGGCGGCACCTTGCCCCAGGAGATCGCGGAGACAGTCGCCATCGTGCGCCGGGAGTTCCCGGAGGTGCCTCTGGGGATCCACGCCCACAACGACTGCGAGCTCGCGGTGGCCAACACCCTGGCCGCGGTCACGGCCGGGGCGACCCTCGTCCAGGGTACGGTAAACGGCTACGGGGAGCGGTGCGGCAACGCCAACCTGTGCTCGGTCATCCCCAACCTCCAGCTCAAGCTGGGGATCGAGGTGGTGGCGAAAGGAAAGCTCCGGGAGCTCACGGAGGTGGCCCACTTCGTGAGCGAACTTGCCAACCTCAAACCCTCGCCCTACCAGCCCTACGTGGGGAGGAGCGCCTTCGCCCACAAGGGGGGGATCCACGTGGACGCCCTTAGGAAGACGCCCCGGAGCTACCAGCACATCGACCCAGAGCTCGTGGGGAACGGGGGCCGGATCCTGGTCTCGGAGCTCTCCGGCCGGGCAAACGTGGTCCTCAAGGCGGCGGAGCTCGGCTGCAAGCTCTCCCGGGAGGAGGCCTCCCAGGTCCTGCGAGAGGTGAAGGAGCTCGAGGGAAGGGGGTTCCAGTTCGAGGGGGCGGAGGGATCGTTCGAGCTGCTCCTTCGCCGGTCCCGGGCTGGCTACCNGCCGCCGTTCGAGCTCCTGGATTTCCTGGTGCTCGTGGAAAAGCGCGTGGGCAAGGAGATCTTGTCCGAGGCCACGGTGAAAGTGCGGGTGGGGGACGAGGTGATGCACACCGCGGCCGAGGGAAACGGTCCGGTGAACGCCCTGGACCGGGCGATCAGGAAGGCCCTGGTCCCGTTTTACCCCGGGCTCTCCCGCGTCAAGCTCACCGACTACAAGGTGCGAATCCTGAACGAGCAGGCGGGCACGGAGGCCACGGTGAGGGTGCTGATCCTGGCCGGGGACGGGCGACGCTCCTGGGCCACGGTGGGGAGTTCCCCCAACATCATCGAGGCCAGCTGGCACGCGCTCGCCGACAGTTTGGAACTGCCCCTGCTTAGGGG
>MTNI01000218.1 GCA_002011415.1 Candidatus Acetothermia bacterium JdFR-47 | reverse complement strand
AAGGGAAGCCCGCACCCCCGGTACTTCTTGGCGATGGACACCACGAGCCGGAGGTTGGCCTCGGCCAGCTTCTCCTTGGCCTCTTGGTCTCCGGCCTCCACGCGTTTGGCCAGCTCCACCTCCTCCTCCTTGGTGAGGAGGGGGACACGGGAGATCTCGTCAAAGTACGTACGGATCGGGTTCTCGGGGGAACGGCGCTTCTCGTCCTCCTCCTCAATCCAGGGGAGGTCGCCCACGCCGTTCTCCTCGAGGTGTTTCTTCTGCACCTCGTTGCCGAGGTTCGCCACGCTCTCCATAACCGCTTCCTCCTGTTTTGTTATCGGGTGCTGATAGGCAAAAATGAAGGGCCTTCGGCCCTCTGCCATTACTTACTATAGCACAAATGCCGCTGGCTGTGAAGAGCACGAAAACGCAGAGCAGAAGCTCGTTATGGTCGCCATCAAGTTGCCCCTTCACAAATTAGCTTTTTGGGTTTTAGGGATGCTATATTTTTGCGCTCGGAACACACTTGAAAACTAGAAAGGAGGTGAGCTGGACCGAAAAAAACCGGGCTGGAGTTTCGATTNAGGTGTCTTTGGGCGCTTCGCTTTCGAAAGGAGGGATGAATGGCGGGGATTTTGGAGAACGCCAGGTCCACCAGTGGGACAGCCACTCGCCTTAGGGACATCTCCGCGCTNAGCGGCATGTGTCCTATCTGCATCCGGGACTGTCCTGTCCTCTGCGAAATCAGCAAATCGGCCTTCCGGGGCCGCGAGGTCCTGTACCCCTTGCCCGAGGCCTTNGGCCAAAGCACGGCGGCCTCGAACAAGGATTACGGCCTCGATTGGTCGCACTTTCAGATCATGGTCACCGCCCTGGGAGCACAAGGGATCGATCCCGATCCGGACAAGGCCATCTTCCCCAACGTGGACGTCACCACCAGTGTGGGCGGGGTTCCCCTGAAGGTCCCGCTGATGATCGCCGCCCTGGGCTCCACCGCGGTGGCCAGGAACCACTGGGAGGGCCTGGCGATCGGCGCCGCCCTGTCCGGGATCATCCAGACCGTGGGCGAAAACGTATGTGGCATGGACCCCGAGGCTCGGTTCGAGAACGGCAAGGTGGTCTACTCNAAGGACCTGGAGTTCCGGGTGAACACGTTCCGCAAGTACTGGGACGGAAAGCACGGGGACATCGCCGTTCAGACCAACGTAGAGGACCAGCGGTTTGGAGTTGACCTCTATGCCATCCGGGAGCTGGGGGTCAACATCATCGAGCGCAAGTGGGGCCAGGGGGCNAAATCCATCGGGGGTGAGGTCCGCATTTACGACCTCGACCGAGCCCTCATGCTTAAACGCCGCGGCTATATTGTGATCCCCGACCCCGAGGACGAGGCCGTGCAAGAAGCCTTCCGTAAGGGCGTGTTCGACTCCTTNGAGCGGCACTCTCGCGTGGGAATGCCCGACGTCGATGGCTTCGTGGAGGACGTGGAGTGGCTTAGGCAGCAGGGGGCCAAAAAGGTGTTTCTCAAGACCGGCGCCTACAACCCTGCCATAACCGCCTTCACCATGAAGTGTGCGTCTCTGGCCAAGATCGACGCCGTGACCTTCGATGGGGCCGGGGGCGGCACTGGGATGAGCCCGGTCCCGATGATGAACGAGTCCGGGACGCCCACTGTCTACCTCCTCGCTCAGATCCTGGAGTGCATCAAGGTCCTTAAGGAACGTGGCAAGTACATCCCCGACATNGTCATCGCTGGAGGCTTTGTGAACGAGACCCAGATCCTCAAGGCCATTGCCATGAGCAACCTCGGGGATGGCCACGGCCCCTACGTNAANGCCATCGCCATGGCCCGTGCCCCGCTCACCGCTGTCATGAAAGCCGACTACTTCGTGGAGCTGGCCCGCGCCGGAAAGCTCCCCGCCAAGTTCGCCAAGGATTACGGAGAGAGGCCAGAGGAGTTCTTCCTCGCTAGCGTGGAACTCCGCCGTCTGTACGGTGACGAGGTGGGTGCCGGGATCCCCTGGCCTGCCGTGGGGCTTTACAGCTATTTCGTCGACCGCATCGGGGTAGGGCTTAAGCAGCTCCTGGCCGGTTGTCGCAAGTGGAGGCTGGGCCTCCTCGGCCGGGATGACATCGCCGCCCTGACCGAGCGGGCGAGCCGCGTCACCGGGATCCCCACCATCGACGAGCTAGCCCAGAAGACCATGAGCAACATCCTCGATTTTTAGGCGAAAGACGGGCCGGGGTGGGGGCACCCCGGCCCGTTTTCCAAGCCTGGTAGCTGGGGGTCTGTCCCGTATAATTTTGGGGCCTTACAAGGCCAAAATTTTTTGCCACAAGGAGGGTAACACATGTCGACCAGTCACAATCCCTTCTCGATAGCACAGCGACAACTCGACGAGGCTGCCCAGGTCCTCAAGTTGGAGCCCGCCGTACATGAGTTCCTACGTTGGCCCATGCGGGAGTTCCACGTCCGCATCCCCGTCCGCATGGATGACGGTTCAGTTCGAGTGTTCGAGGGGTTCCGGGTCCAGTACAACAACGCCCGTGGCCCCACCAAGGGGGGGATCCGATTTCACCCCGAGGAGACCTTCGACACCGTGCGGGCGTTGGCTGCCTGGATGACCTGGAAGACGGCGGTCATGGATCTGCCCCTGGGCGGGGGCAAAGGCGGGGTCGTGTGCAACCCCAAGGAGATGAGCCTCGGGGAACTGGAGCGCCTGTCCCGCGGCTACATCCGGGCCTTGGGCCATTACATCGGTCCCAACGTGGACGTCCCCGCCCCCGACGTTTACACCAATCCGCAGGTGATGGCCTGGATGCTCGACGAGTACGAAAAGATGGTGGGCGAGAGCGCCCCCGGGGTCATCACCGGAAAGCCCTTGTCCTTGGGCGGCTCCGCCGGGCGGGGCGATGCCACCGCCCGTGGGGGTGTGTACACGATCCGCGAGGCCGCCAAGGTGTTGGGCCTCGAGCTCAAAGGCGCCACCTGCGCCATCCAGGGATACGGCAACGCCGGCCAGTTCGCCCACAAGCTGGGCGCCGAGCTCCTGGGGCTCAAGGTGGTGGCGGTGTCTGACTCCAAGGGCGGGGTCTACAGCCCTGAAGGCCTGGACTACGAGGCGGTCATGGCCCACAAGCGTGAGACCGGTTCGGTGGTGGGCTTCCCCGGCGCCCAGAGCATCACCAACGAGGAGCTCTTGGAATTGGACGTGGTGGTGCTCATCCCCGCGGCGCTGGAGAACCAGATCGGTGAGTGGAACGCTGACAAGATCAAGGCCAAGATCGTGGCAGAGCTCGCCAATGGTCCCACCACCCCGGAGGGCGACGAGATCCTCCACGAGCGTGGCGTTTACGTCATCCCGGACTTCCTGTGCAACGCTGGCGGGGTGACCGTGTCCTACTTCGAGCAGGTGCAGAACGCCTACAACTACTACTGGCCCGAGGAGATGGTGCACGAGCGGCTGGACCAGAAGATGACCACTGCCTTCCATGCCGTGCACGAGGCAGCCCAGAAGCACAAGGTCCACAACCGCCTCGGCGCCTATGTGGTGGCTGTATCGCGAGTGGCTGAGGCCATGAAGCTTCGCGGCTGGGTCTGATCTTTCGCGGGATCAGGGGGCGCGACTTCCGGCGCCCCCTTTCTTGTTGACCGTTCAGTGCTGGGAGCTGAGCCCCGGGATACTGGTTTTCTCTTCTAGAAAGCTCAACATCTTCGCTGCGATCCCCACTAAGGTCACGTATATCGCAGCCACTAAGAGGTAGATTTCGAAATAGCGGAAGTTCCTGGCGGCGATGAGGTTGGCGCGGCCCATGA
>MTNI01000123.1 GCA_002011415.1 Candidatus Acetothermia bacterium JdFR-47 | reverse complement strand
AGGGCGTACCGGTGATACTCGAACGCCTGTGAGGGACCGGCCTCGGGCGGAGGGGCGTAAGCGAGTGCCCGCACGTCCGCCAGCTCCCCAGAGGGCGCGTATACCTCCCCGGCAATCAGCTCCACCTGCGCCTCGGGGAACTCGATCCCGGTCAGGTTGGTGAGCTCAGCCAGCCCCACCAAGGCGAGGGTATCCCCGGACAGCAAGGCCCGATAGCTCGCCTGCCAGGAAATCCCGCGGGTGAGATAACGCAGTGTGAGCTCACGCTGGCCAGTCGCTCCGGCGACGTACTCCACCTCCACAGCCTTCCGGTCGGGCAATGGCGCGACGATGCGCTGATAGCCGGACAGAATGACGAGGCCGGACTCGGTGGCCAAGACGAGCACATCGCCGTCGAAGGAGAGGAGCCGGCCTCGGACCGTGGTCCCCCCGCTCGTGACCTCCACGATCTCGCCCACCAAGCCGTCCGGGGTAAGGGATGAGGGGAGAACCGGTCGGACGGCGAGGACATCCACCCCTTCCACAGTGAAGCTATCGAGCAGAAGCCCGTGAGGTAGGTGGTCAAACACAAGAGTGCCCTCGTTTTCTAGGTTCACGGTTCGGGATTCCTCCACCAGGGCCAGTCCCTGGGGGTAAAGAACGAGGGTGGGAGCACTCAGAAGCTGGAAAGCCAGGGCCCCCAAGAGCAGCCCCAAAGACAAAGCTTTACGCATGGCAATCACCGCCTTGAAGCTATGTTACCGTGCTCCCGAAGGGCCGCAAAGCACAAGCACAAGCCTCCATCACGGCCATGGGGGCCCTGGAAGCCCTAGCCCAACACCACGTCTAGGTAGAGCATGGCAATCGCGCCGGCTATCAGGCCCAAGGTCGCCAGGCGCTCGTGTCCCTTGCGATGCGTCTCCGGCACTATCTCGTCGCTGATCACGTACAGCATGGCCCCGGCGGCGAACCCCATGGCATAGGGGAGGAGCGGTCGGGCCAGCCCCACGGCCCAGGCCCCAAATACGGCGAGCGGGATCTCCACCAACCCCGCCCTGATCCCCACGATGCTGGCGTAAAAGTACGCGCCCATCCCGGCGCCGAGCGCCGACACCGCTACCGCCAGCCCTTCGGGCACGTTCTGTATCCCTATTGCCAACATGAGCTCCACAGCATCCCTGGTGTTCCCGGCGCCGAAGCCCACCCCCACGGCCAGACCTTCGGGCATGTTGTGGAGGGTGATTGCGAGGATGAACAGCCATACGGCCTTGAGGCGCTGGGTAGGATGCCCTTCCCGCCCGCTTATCGCGTGAAGATGCGGCACTATGTGGTCGGCCAGGTCCAAGGCCAGGGCACCGAGGGCGACCCCCACGAGCACCGGCCATACACCACCGGACTCGATGCCGGGGAGGATGAGGCTAGTGAAGCTGGCGGTGAGCATCACCCCGGCAGCAAAGCCCAGCGCGGCATCCAAGAAACGCTCCGAAGGCCGCCGCCACACGAGCACCAGGAGCGCCCCCGCCGTGTTGAACAGCGTGATGACAAGGCCCCCGATGAACCCCTGAAGGACGGGGCCATGGCTTGAAAACCACGCGAGAAATTGCTCCATAAACTGCCCCCTACCTCGACCCTCCGAGGCCTCCCCAAGTGGGATACGCTTTTCGCCGAGGACTAGCCTTTCCCCTGCGCTGGATCCGAGATTTTACTCCCAGTGATTGGGCGGGCTGAAAACGAACACCAAGAGGAGTAAGGTTTCGGCCGAAAGCGAGCCTCTCATGTCATGGCTTAAAAAGCGGCGCCGAAAGAAATTACGCCAGCGGCCGTTCCCGCCCCAGTGGCAGGACATCCTGGAGGGTACGGTCTGGCTTTACCGATACCTCCCGCCTCCGGACAGGCAGGAGCTCCACGGCCACATCCACGTGTTCCTCGCCGAGAAACGGTTCGAGGGAGCAGGGGGACTTACGATCACCGATGAAGTCAAACTCACAATCGCGGCAGGCCTGCCTGCTCCTCTTGCACCGAGAGACGAACTATTACCCGGGCCTTTACTCAATCGTGGTCTATCCCCACAGTTACCTCGCGCGGCAACGAGAACGCGACGAGGTCGGCACCGTGCGCGAGGGCGTGCAACCAAGGTCGGGAGAATCATGGTCCCGAGGCGTGGTAGTGCTCGCTTGGGACGCGGTGGCGGCCGGCGCCTCCGGGGCCCTGGGCTGCCACAACGTGGTGCTGCACGAGTTCGCCCACCAGCTCGATTACGAGGACGGCGTTGCCGAGGGCTCTCCGGCCCTGCCGAGCAGGGACATGTACCGGTCCTGGTCCCGGGTGTTGGGGGAGGAGTACAAGCAACTTCAGCTCGCCGTGGTGCAGGGCCGCTCCACCCTACTGGATAAATACGGAGCCACGAGCCCGGCCGAGTTCTTCGCCGTGGTCACGGAATACTTTTTCATGTGTCCCCGTTCTCTTAAAGCCCAGCATCCCGAGCTGTACGAGGAGCTAACGCTCTACTACAAGCAGGACCCGGCTGCGTTCATCCCCCGCTGAGGAAGGAAGGTTGGCTCACTCCTCTTCCTGGCCTAAGACCTCGCGGGCTCGGTCCACATCCTCCTCCGCCACCGCGAGCTTGACCCCACCGAGTGCGGGGGAATAAAATGGGTTCACAGCAATCGCGTTCTCATCGAGAATAAACGCCTGGATCCCGGCGGCCTCGAGCCTGGTCTTGGCGAGGTGTGCGTCCACCGGACGGCCAAAGCTCGCCACCACAACCATTTTCGTGTTCATGACGCCCCCATTGTAGTCCGCTCGATTCCAGACGCCCTAGCCAGGAGGAAAGCCAGGAAAGGAGGTCCTGCCACACCCGCCCCTTGGCCGCCTCGTTCAACACCTCGTGAAAGAAACCCTCGTAGAGCTTGAGCGCCTTGTCCTCGGACCCACAGGCGACGAAGAAGCGGCGGGTGGCAGACACCGAGGCGAGCCCATCCGCCTCCCCCAAAAGCACGAGAAGCGGCGCGGTGAGCCTGGCAGCGTCCTCTAGCGCAGCCGCCTGAGCGGCCTGGACCTCGGTGAACCAGCGGGCAGTGGCCACCCTGTGCACCAGGGGATCGGTCCGATAAGCCTCGACCACCTTGGGATCGTGGCTGAGGAGGGTAGGGTCGATCCCGTTGGGGAGGGAAAGGGCGGGCCACAGGCGGGCGGCAAGTCTCCCCAAGGCCCGCTTGTACGTGGGGACCGGCATCACCAGGCCGAAGAAGGGGGCGCTCAGGATCACGCCCTGGACACGGTCTGGGTAAAGCTCAGCGAAACGGACAACGACGAGGCCTCCCATGCTGTGGCCGAGCAGGGCCAGGGGAAGGCCCTCCCGCTCTCTCCGGAGCTCTTCGAGGAAGGCCAAGACGTCAGAGAGGTAGTCCGTGAACCGACGGATGTGCCCCCGCTGGCCCGCGCTCTTTCCGTGTCCTCTGAGGTCGAACGCCGCAACCGACCAACCCCGGGCGGAAAGCCAGTCCGCCAAGGCCTGGTAGCGTCCGGAGTGCTCGCCGTAGCCGGGGACGATCCCCACCCAGCCGACCGCCCAAGCGGCGCGCCAAACACGCATGAAGAGCTGGGTCCCATCTCCCGATCGAAAGCGGCACTCCTCTATACGCCGTCCCACGCAACAAATTGAACCACATAAGGGCCTCCCCGCCAAGACGTGGTCTGCGTGCGACCGAAAGGCAACCGATCCCCCTCTTGACAATCACATTCAAACAGCACTAGGATAAAGTGAGAGTGGCAATGAGAATTGTAGCGATACTCTTAGCACTAGTATTGGGGCTGGGTGGGTTTGC
>MTNI01000124.1 GCA_002011415.1 Candidatus Acetothermia bacterium JdFR-47 | reverse complement strand
GTGACGATCCCCACCCGCCACCTCCCCTTGAGGATCCGGGCGGCGTAGCCGCACACGGCGGTCTTGCCGGTGCGCTTGCCGGTCCCGGCCACCCCGATGGCAGGGAGAGCTGTGGGCATCTTGCGCGGTGGGGTGAAGGCGAAGTCCTGGCCCACGTAGTGCACCCCCCAGGGAAGAAGGAAGCTGGCCATCTGGAACCGCTCCCAGTACCCCACCACCGGCTCGTCCGAGAGGTCCACTGCCGCCTCGGGGGCGAAGCGGTCCACCGCCTCGCGCAGGGCCTGGGGTATGGGCTTTCCGTAGATCACCGGCACCCCAAGCGCCTTCAGGTCTTCCTCAGAGCCGATCTTCTCTGTTCCCCCGAGGAAGACCGCTCCCACTAGCTGATACGAGGTTTTCAGGCCTTCCAGGGCCCACTTGAGGACCGGCAGGTAATGTTCTCCGTCCACCAGTGCAATCGCTCTTACCTTTTCAGCTTGCGGTCGGCTCATGGTTCTCCTCTCCGGCCAGGAACACGGCCCGCTTCACCAGCAGGCCCACCCTAGCCCCTTCGTCGAACTGAACGTCGGGGTTTGTCTCCACACGCCACTCCATTCCCTCCGCCTCCACGCGGAAGTCCAGCCTGTCCCCCAGGAAGGTGCGGCGGACCACCACCCCGGTGAGCTCCGCCTCCCCCTCGGGGACGAGCTCGATATCCTCGGGGCGGACGAACAGGAGCCCCTCGCCCTCCACAGTGCCCCCGCGCTGGGCAAGTGGCACACGGCAGGGGAACCGCAGGCCCTTTCCGGTGGTCAGCTCCGCGATCCCCTGGCCCTCCTTCAGCTCCACGAGCCTGGCAGGGGCGAAGTTGGCCAGGCCGATGAAGTCAGCGACGAAGGCGTTCACCGGTTCCTGATAGATCTGGACTGGGTCCCCGATCTGGACGATCTTGCCCTTGTGCATCACCACGATCCGGTCCGAGAGCACCATGGCTTCTGCCTGATCGTGGGTCACGTAGATCACGGTGATCTTGGTTCTGCGGTGCAGGTCCATGATCTCAAAACGCATCTTCTCCCGCAGCTTGGCGTCCAGGTTCGACAGGGGCTCGTCGAGCAGCATGGCCACCGGCTCCACTACCAGGGCACGGGCCAGGGCCACGCGTTGCTGCTGGCCACCGGAGAGCTGTTCGGGGTAGCGCTTCTCGAGGCCCGTAAGCCCCACCATCTCCAGGGTCTCCATCACCTTCTCCCGTAGCTTGGGCTTGGGCACCTTGCGTAGCTTGAGCGGGTAGGCCACGTTATCGAACACGGTCATGTGGGGCCAGACTGCGTAGTTTTGGAACACCATGCCCAGGTTGCGCCGCTCCGGGGGAACGAGATACTTCTCCGAGGAGACGAGTTGGTCCCCGATGTAGATCTCGCCCGCGGTGGGTCGCTCGAATCCGGCGATCATCCGAAGGGTGGTGGTCTTCCCGCAGCCGGACGGTCCCAGGAAGCAGACGATTTCCCCGTCGGCTATCTCCATGGAGATCCCATCCACCGCCCTCACGTCCCCGAACTCCTTGACGACGTTGCGAAGCGTTATGGCCCCCATATCTCCTCCTCAGGATCGGATTCCAAGGCCGATGAGCTTTCTGGCTATGTAGTTACAGATTAGGAGCACTACCACGATGAGGGCGGACAGGGCAGCCGCTATGTGGTAGTAGCCCGCATCTTGCAGCTCGAACACCGCCACGCTGATGGTGGGGGTCTTGGGCCCGTAAAGCAGAATCGAGACGGTGAGCTCCCGCAGGGTGGGCATGAACACGAGGAGCCAGCCCGCGATGAGCCCTGGCTTGATAAGGGGCACCACGATGTCCCGGAAGTTGTGGACCCAGCTCGCCCCCGAGATCCGCGCCGCCTCCTCCAGGGATGGGTGGATCTGAACCAGCGACGCGGAAATGTTCCGGAAGCCGTAGAACATGTACCTGGCGATGTAGGCAACGAGGATGATCCAGAAGGTGTTGTACAGGTTCACCTTGAACTGGCCGGACCAGGCCAGGATCATGGCCAGCGCCACCACCGTCCCGGGGATCGCGTGGGGGAGCGTGCTGAGGAAGTCCAACGCCTGGCGTCCCCTGATTTTGGTCTTGACCGTGATGTAGGCCAGGATCCCCCCGATCAGCGTGGTTGCGGTGGCCGCTGTTACGGCGAGCATGAGGCTGTTTAAGATCGCCTTCCGGGTCAAGCTGTATTCGAACAGGATGTACCGATAGTTTTTGACGGTGAGGTTTTCCCACCGGATCGGAAGCCCCCACGCCTTAAGGAAGGAGCTCAAGAACACGGACACCAATGGGGCTAGCACCAAGAAGGCGATGAACAGGTGCACCCCGATCGCGATGGGGTACCTCCACCGCCCCAGTTCCACGATCGTGGGCCGGACGCTCTTCCCGGAGATGATGGCGGCCCCGTGCTGGCGGCTGAGAACCCACCTGTTCAGCCACAACACCAACCCCGCCACACCGATGAGGATCACGGAGAGAGAGGTGGCCAGCCGGATCCCGGCGAAATCGGCGTGCTGGTACACGTACCAGAAGATCTGGGTGGTGACGACGAACACTCTCCCCCGCATCCCGATCAAGGCGGGGACGCCGAAGTTGGAGATGGCGTAGAGAAAGGCCAAGATCATCCCCGCCATGATGCTCGGCAGGACGAGCGGTATGGTGATGTCCTTCAAGACGCGGAGCTTCCCGGCCCCGGAGATCCGGGCCACCTCTTCCAGGGAGGGGTTCATGCGCGCCAATGCCCCCCGGACCGTGATAAAGACGAAGGGGAAGGTGTACATCCCCAGCACCCACACCATGCCCTCGAAGGTGTAGAGGTTGAAGAGAGAACTCCGGCTGTGGGTGATGAGCATCCACAGCTTGTTTATGTAACCCACCCGGGGAGCGAGGAGCTGCGTCCAAGCGATGGCCCCGATGAACGGGGGGAGCATGTACGGCAGGAGGCACATGAGCTCGAGGAGTCCCTTGCCGGGAAGGTCGGTCCGGGCCACGAGCCACCCCAAGGGCAGCCCCAACGCCGTAGCCAGGACGACCGTCCAGAAGCCAAGCTTAACGGTGTTCCAAAACGGCAGGTAGTTCCGCTGGTCGGAGAACACCTCCATGTAGTTGGCCAGCGTGAGCGTGCCGTCCCGCACAAAGCTTTTGTAGAAGAGGAGACTTAGCGGAAGCGCGACCAGCACGAGCAAAAGCAGGACGGCTACTGTGAAGATCAGGTGCTGCATTCTGAATCTGGCGAACATTTCCCCTCCCTGCGCCCAAGAGAGGAGGGCGGGGCCGGAAGGTCCGGCCCCGCCCGAACCCCCGGTTTACTGCTCCATCACGATGCGGACAAACTCGTCGGTGTAGTAGTCCTTGTTCTTCATGAGGTAGTCGAGGGGCACGTCCAGGACCTTGAGCTCGTCCAGGCTCGGCGCGCCCTCTGGCAGCGGAACGTCGGTCCTGACTGGGATGAAAGAGCCGTACTCCACGATCGCCTGCTGGCCCTCAGGGGAGAGGACGAAGTCGAGGAACTTCTCGGCTGCCGTGATGTGGTCGCTGGTCTTGACGATGCCGATGGGGCTCGGGATCACAGCGGCCCCGTCCTCGGGGTAGACGAGGTCGATGGGGCTACCCTGGGCCTTGTTGTTGCGGACGATGTAGTCGAGGGTAACGCCCACGTCGTAAGCACCCGCAGCCACCTCTGCCGCGGTCTTGCTGTTCCCCTTCACGATGGCTATATCGTTGGCCCTCAGTTTTTCGAAGTACACGATCCCGTACCTGTGGGCCAAAGCGGTTACCAGTACCTT
>MTNI01000036.1 GCA_002011415.1 Candidatus Acetothermia bacterium JdFR-47 | reverse complement strand
CTCGCCACCGCCGTCCAACGCTATGCAGTGGAGTACGCCGAGGAGGCCACGGTAACCGCGGTGCCGCTCCCCTCCGACGACTTCAAAGGCCGGATCATCGGNCGGGAAGGCCGAAATATCCGGACCTTCGAGGCNCTCACCGGGGTCGAGGTCTTGGTGGACGACACCCCGGATGTGGTGGTGCTATCTTCCTTCCACCCCATCCGCAGAGAGGTGGCCCGCTTGGCGCTGGAGCGCCTGATCGAGGACGGNCGCATCCATCCCGCNCACATCGAGGAGAAGGTGCGCAAGGCCAAGGAGCGAGTGGAAGAGCTCATCCGTGAGCACGGGGAAAAGGCGGCGTTCGAGGCCGGGGTAGAGCTTCCGGAAGAGCTCATCATGCTCCTGGGCAAGCTCCACTTTCGCACCAGCTACGGCCAGAACCAGCTCCGGCACTCCCTGGAGGTCAGCTTCCTCGCTCGGCTCCTAGCGGAGGAGATCGGGATTGACCCCCGCCCTGCCCTGCGGGCTGGCCTCTTGCACGACATCGGAAAAGCGGTCGACCATGATGTGGAAGGGCCCCATGCCCTGATCGGAGCGGACTTGGCCCGTCGGTACGGCGAGCCCTGGCCCATCGTGAATGCCATCGCTGCCCACCACGAAAACGTAGAACCCGCCACTGTGACGGCTGTGCTGGTGCAGGCAGCTGATGCCCTGTCCGCCGCCCGGCCCGGCGCCCGCCAGGAGACCTACGAACGCTACATCCAGCGACTGGAGGAGCTGGAACGGCTCGCCCGGGTTTACCCGCAGGTCAAGGAGGCCTACGCCATTCAGGCGGGCCGCGAGGTGCGAGTCATCGTGAAACCGGAGAAGACCACGGATGACATGGCCGCTAAACTTGCGTATGATATCGCACGAAAAATCGAGGAGCAGATCCAATATCCGGGGGAGATCAAGGTAACGGTNATCCGGCAAACCCAGTACGTGGAGACCGCCCGGTAAAGGAGGGGAGGATGAGCACACTTAAGATCGCGTCCACTTCCAAGGCCAGCGCCGCCGCGGGCGCGGTGGCCAACACGATCCGCGAGGAAGGCATTGCCGAGCTCCAGGCCATCGGTCCCAAGGCCGTCAACCAGGCAATCAAGTGCATCGCCATCGCCCGGGGGTACGTGGCCCCGAGCGGCCTGGATCTGTTCTTCGTGCCGTCCTTCGTGGACGTGGAGATCAACGGCGAGACCAAAACGGCCCTCAGGTTCACGGTGCGGTCCCGGACCCCGGTGACGAATTTGCGGCCGCGCACCCGCAAGGAAGAACCCGCCAAGGAGGAACGCACCGCTGAAAACTGGGAAAACATCTAGTCCTTGGGCCATAGCCCTCCGTACCTTCGCCTTGGTCGGCCAGCTGGGTTTCACCGTGGCAGGGGGAATGCTTGTCGGATACGGCCTCGGTTACGGAGTCGACCTCTTGGCTGGGACCAAGGTGGGGCGGATTGNGGGGTTGTTCTTCGGCCTGGCCAGTGGCCTGTGGACGGCGGCGAGGACGCTCAAGCGCCTCGTAGAAGGAAAGCGGGGTGACACCCACTCATGAACCGATTCTTCCTGCGCTATCAGAAAGCGATCATCTGGACAGTGGTGGTAGGCTTCTTGCTTGGAGGCATTGGACTCTTCACTTTTCAGCGGTTTTCGCCGCCTCCCCGGGGAAGCGCCGAGGAAGTAGTTCTCGTCGTGGAAGGGCACAAGTTCACCCGGGGCCAGCTTGCAGACGCCTACGACAACCTGGTGCAGTACTACACACAGCTCTACCAAATGTTCGGCCAGGACTTCACCGAACAGCTCCAGGGNACTGAAGGGGNTTTTAACCGTCAACGCTACCGAGCCTCGGCTGCCGAGGGCCTGATCCGCCAAACCCTGCTTCAAAAGGAGGCCAGGAAGCTTCACGTCTCCGTCCCCAGGGCCGAGCTGGACCAGGCCGTTGAATCTAGGTACCAAAAGGTACTGGAGCAGTTTCAGGGGAATGAGGAGGCTTTGAAGAGCTACCTCGCGTCCCAAGGCCTGACCCTAGACGAGTACCGCAAGAACCTGAGGCTCTCGGAGGAGCAGCGACTCCTAGAGGAGGCGCTACGCAAGCAGGTGGTGGGCCCCATTGAGCCCTCGGATGACGAACTCCTCGCTTATTACGAAGAACATCAAGACCGGTATCAGTCACAGCCGGAGAAAATTAGGATCGCCTACATCTTGGTGACTGATGCGGAGCTCGCCGACAAACTTCTAGCCCAGGCCCAAAGCCCTGACGCGGACTTCGCCGCCCTGGCCAAAGAGTACTCGGAGGATGAGGCCACCCGGGATCGGGGTGGGGAAACGGATTGGTTCTCTCGCGGAGGCTCGGGCCTTCCTCAAAAGGTCGAGGACGCCGCGTTCGAGCTCGAAGCAGGCAAGGTCACCCTCGTGGACACGCCGGACGGCTACTACATTGTGAAGCTCATCGAGCGGAAGCCGCCGGTGGTACCTCCCTTCGAGGAGATCCGAGACCGGGTGGAGGAAGATTACATCCGCGACGAAGACAATCGTCGCTGGAACGAGTGGTACGAACAAGTCCGAAAAGCCGCCCGTGTGGAGGTCCCCGATCCCCTGCTCCACGCGTTCCTCATCTACCCCAACGACAAGAAAGCCGCCCTCGACATCCTGATCTCCGCCAAGGAAGCGGGAACGACCTCCGACCTGTACCTCGATTATTACATCGGGAGGATGTACGAAGAGCTCTACGTCGAGATTGGAACCAAGCTGGCCAAGCTGAAGGAAAAGGAAGAGCTCACCCCGGAAGAGCAGGCGGAGCTNGAGCGCCTCCAGGCCCAGGAACAAGAATACAAACAAAAGGCAATCGAGGCGTACTTGGCTTTTCTCGACACGGGCGAAGGGGACCAGAAGTTCCTCGAGCGGGTGATGGCCCTCGATCCNCAGAACCCCCAGGTCCACTTCCGGCTCGCCGAGCTGTACCAGGAGCGAGGCCAGTACGTACAAGCTGATCGCGAGTATCAGCAAGCGATCGACGCCCAACCGGACTTCGTGGCCGCNTACATCGGCCAGGGGGACGCGGCCATGGCCATGCAGCTTTACGGGCGCGCCATNGACAGGTACCAAGAGGCCCTCCGCCTGCAACCGGGAAGCCGCACCATCGAGCTCAAGCTCGCCGAGGCCTATGTGCGGGACGAGCAGTATGACAAGGCGGAGCCCCTGCTTCAGGACATACTCAAAGCACAGCCCAACAACGCCACCGCCCTCGTGCTCATGGGCGATCTGCTCCTCGCCCAAGGGGACGCCGCGGGGGCCATTGAACGCTACCAAACCGCGTTCCGCAGCAACCCCACCTCGGAGGTTCAGCTCAAGCTGGCCCNTGCCTATTTCCAGGCCGGACAGCTCGACGAGGCCCGCAAGACCTATGAAGACCTGGTACGGCGCTTTCCCTACCGCGGGGAGGCCTACCTCGGGCTCGGCGACGTGTACCGGGCCCANGGAAACCCAGAGCGGGCTTTGAAGCAGTACTACGAGGCCCTCCGGCGCACCTACGACGTGGCCAAGAAGGAGGAGATCGCCGAGCGGATCTTGGAACTCGATCCGAACGACATCACCACCCGGTTCAAGCTTGCGAGCTATTACCGCGAGCAATACAAGTACGACGCTGCTATCCGCCAGTACCAGGAGATACTGGCCCAAGACCCGGACAACGTGGANGCCTTGATCGGCCTGGGTGACTGTTACGTGCCCAAAACCAAGTACGATACCGCTCTCGATTACTATCAGAAAGCGCTGGCCCAGCTCGACTCCCCGGAGCGCAAGCTCATGGT
>MTNI01000013.1 GCA_002011415.1 Candidatus Acetothermia bacterium JdFR-47 | reverse complement strand
GGGGGCGCGGCCCAGATCCCGGCCATGAAGGAGGTGGCCGGGCAATTGCGCCTGGAACTCGCCCAGTACCGGGACCTGGCGGCGTTCGCTGAGTTCGCCCAGGAATTGGACGAGGCCTCCCAAGCCCAGCTCGCCCGGGGCGAGCGGGTCATGGAGATGCTCAAGCAGCCCCAGTACGAGCCGATGCCGGTGGANGAGCAGGTNGCTGCCCTGTATGTGGCCGTGTCGGGGTACTTGGACGACCTTCCNGTAGATGCGGTGGCGAGCTTCGAAAGGCGGTTCCTCTCCTACCTCAGGGAGGAGCACCCAGAGATCCTGGAAGAGATACGCCGCGAGCGCCATATGACGGAGAACGTGCGTGCCNGCCTGGAGCGGGCGGTCAAGGCGTTCAAAGAGGGCTTTCGGGCCTAGTGACCCCAGGAAATGGCGAAGAAAACGAGGCAGATCTTAAGGCGCATCCAGAACGTGCGCCATGTGCGCCAGATCACCAAGGCGATGTACGCCATCGCCGCAACGCAAGTGATCCAGCGCAAGCGCGCNCTGNTNNCCGCCCGCCCGTTCGGGGAGGAGAGCGAAAAGACCCTGGCTGAGCTCTGGGCGACGGCGAAGAGCGAGGGGATCGAACATCCCTTCTTCGTGAGGCCCGAGCACGGGGGCGCCGCCGTGCTCGTGGTGAACTCGGACCGGGGCCTGTGCGGCCGCTACGTGGGGGACATCAACCGAGCAGCCCTGGAGCTCATCCAGGAAAGGGAGGAGGTACGGCTCCTCTTGGGGGGAGAGAAGGCATACCGCTTCTTCCGTCATCGGCCTTGGCCCATCGCCGAGAAGTACCTCCACACCTACGAGCGCCCGAACCTGGAGGTGGCACGCCGCATACTGGACGACGTGCTCACGCTTTACGGGAAAGAGGTAGGCGAGGTGTGGACGGTGTACATGCACTTCCGGGGGGAACTCGTGCAGCGGGTCAGGGTGGAGCGCCTGCTCCCCTTGGAGCTCCCCGAGGTCGAGGCAAGGGATCTCATCCGGGAGCCGGAACTTCCGCAGCTTTTGGAGCATATGGCCCGCCTTCACCTTTTGGGAAAAATCCTCCTGATCCTGCTCGAGGCCAAGGCCTCCGAGCAGGCGATCCGGCGGCAGACGATGAAGGCCGCCACCGACAACGCCGATGAGCTCATCGAAAAGCTGACTCTGCTTTACAATAAGGCCCGCCAGCACGGGATCACGGCGGAACTCGCCGACATCATGGGCGGGGCGGAAGCGCTCAGGGAGGGGAGATGAAGAATGAACCGGTAGCAGAGGGTTGGATCACTGCGATCCGTGGTCCGGTGGTGGACGTCCGCTTCCCCCGCGGGCACCTGCCGGCCCTGAAACAGGCCCTGGTTGTGCCCCGCGAGGACGGGGTGGACCTGGTGCTCGAAGTCGCCCAGCATCTGGGGGACTCCGAGGTGCGGGCCATCGCCATGGACACCACCGACGGCCTGGCCCGGGGGCAGAAGGTGCTGGACACCGGGGGCCCGATCACGGTGCCGGTGGGCCCGGAGACCCTGGGACGCATGTTTGATCTCGTGGGGAACCCCATCGACGAGCAGCCCCCTCCCGAGACCAAGAAACGCTACCCCATCCACCGGGAGCCCCCGAAGCTCGCGGATCTCTCCGTGGAGGACGAGGTCCTGGAGACGGGGATCAAGGTAATCGACCTCATCGCCCCCTTCCCCAAAGGCGGAAAGATCGGCCTGTTCGGCGGGGCCGGGGTGGGGAAGACCGTGCTCATCATGGAGCTCATCCGGGCCATTGCCTACGAGCACAAGGGGTTCTCCGTGTTTGCCGGGGTGGGGGAGCGTTCCCGAGAGGGGAACGAGCTCTACCTCGAGATGAAGCGGGCCGGGGTGCTCCCCAACACGGTGCTCGTCTACGGCCAAATGAACGAGCCCCCGGGGGCCCGGTTCCGGGTGGGCCTCTCAGGAGTGACCATGGCAGAGTACTTCCGGGACGAGGAAGGAAAAGACGTGCTCCTGTTCATCGACAACATCTTCCGGTTCGCCCAAGCGGGATCCGAGGTGTCGGCGTTGCTGGGGCGTATGCCCTCCGAGGTCGGGTACCAGCCCACGCTCGCCACTGAAATGGCCGAGCTTCAGGAGCGCATCACCTCCACTCGCTGGGGCTCCATCACCTCGGTCCAGGCCGTGTACGTCCCGGCCGACGACATGACCGACCCCGCTCCCGCCACCGTGTTCGCGCACCTCGATGCCACCATCACCCTCACCCGGGAGCTCGCCGAGAAGGGGATCTACCCCGCCGTGGACCCGCTTCAGTCCGACTCCCGGCTCATGGACCCCAGGATCCTGTCCCGGGAGCACTACGAGGTGGCACAAAAAACCCGCGCCATCCTCCAGCGCCACCAGGACCTCCAGGACATCATCGCCATCATGGGCATGGAAGAGCTCTCCGAGGAGGACCAGACCATCGTCATGCGGGCCAGAAAGATCCAGCGGTTCATGGCCCAGCCGTTCCACGTGGCCGAACATTTCACAAACCGCAAAGGCGTCTACGTGCACATCGAGGACACGGTGCGGGGGTTCAAGATGATCTGCGACGGGGAGCTCGACGACGTCCCGGAGCAGGCCTTCTACATGGTAGGCACCATCGACGAGGTCCTGAAAAAGGCAAAAGTCTAGCCACACGCCCCGCGATCGGCCCAGTCCCCGGACACGTGCTCGCAAGGCCCCTTTAGGCCTTGACAGGGCACCCGGGGAACCAGTACATATTGGCCAAATTTGCTAGTAGCCCGCTCCCGCTCGCCGGCCGGGGGCCAAGGAGTGCAAGTGCCCTACGTATTAAGGTGCATCGCCTGTGGCGCCGAGTATCCTCCCGAGGGGGTCCGCGCAAGCTGCGATTGCGGCGGTCTTCTGGATGTACAGCACGACCTCTCCTCCCTCCGGGTCTCGCGGGAGCTGTTCGACGAACGCCTGAACCGTTGGGATCCTGAAAACCCCCTCTACCGGAGCGGGGTATGGCGGTTTCGGGAGCTCGTGCTCCCGGTAGAGGAGTCGAAGATCGTCTCTCGTCCCGAAGGGAACACCCACCTCTACAGAAGCGAGCGTCTCTCTAGGTGGGCCGGGGTGAAGGAGCTCTTCCTCAAGCACGAGGGGGAGAACCCCACCGGCTCCTTCAAGGACCGGGGGATGACGGTGGGGGTGACCCAGGCGAGGCTCCTCGGGTGTCAGGCCGTGGCCTGCGCCTCCACCGGGAACACCTCGGCCTCCATGGCCGCCTACGCCGCCCTGGCCGGCCTTTCGGCCATCGTGTTCATCCCCCAGGGGAAGATCGCCCTGGGGAAGCTCGCCCAGGCCCTCGCCTACGGGGCCAAGACCCTGGAGGTGAAAGGGGACTTCGATGCCGCCATGCAGCTCGTGCGCGAGATCTGCGAAAAGCTTGGGATCTACCTCCTCAACTCCCTAAACCCATTCCGCATCGAGGGCCAGAAGACGATCGTGTTCGAGCTGATCCAGCAGCTTGACTGGGAGGCGCCTGACTGGATCGTGTTCCCGGCCGGGAACCTGGGGAACACGAGCGCCTTCGGCAAGGCGTTGCGGGAGCTGGCCGACCTCGGGCTCATCGAGCGGCTGCCGCGCCTGGCTGCGGTCCAGGCCAGCGGCGCAAACCCCTTCTACCGCAGCTTCCGNGCCGGCTTTTCCCGCCGGGAGCGGGTGAGGGCGCAAACCATCGCCACCGCGATCCGGATCGGGGACCCGGTGAGCTACCCCCGGGCGGTGCGGGCGCTGAAGCTGACGGACGGCCTCGTGGTGGAGGTCACGGACCAGGAGAT
>MTNI01000068.1 GCA_002011415.1 Candidatus Acetothermia bacterium JdFR-47 | reverse complement strand
TAGCGGTGGGCGATCAGCGAAACGACCTCACGATGATCGAACTCGCCGGCCTAGGGGTGGCCATGGCCCATGCGCCGGAGGAGGTGAGGACGCGGGCCGACCTGATTGTGCCTACAATTGAGGAGCTTGCTGCCCGACTTGACATCTAACAGACCGGTGTTATATAAACATAATGCAACCGTTTGAAAAGTTCACTCCGAAAGGAGGTGATTGTCAGATTCACTCCGAAAGGAGGTGATTGTCAGAGAACACTCGTGTAGGGCAGGCAGGTCGCTTTCAATTCGAGTCCAAAACTGATTAGGAGGGAACATGCGGAATCTGAAAGCTCTTCTATTGGTGGGTGTTCTAGCGCTGGCGTTGGGCGGGTTCGCCTTTGCAGAGGAATTCACGTTCTACATTGTTTCCCACGGCGGTCCTGGTGATCCCTTCTGGGGTGTGGTGATGAAGGGAATGCAGGACGCCGCAGCCATGATCACAAACGGCACTGACGACACGGTCAACGCGATTTACCTTGGCCCGGCTGTGTACTCCCTCACCGAGCTGGTGAACATGCTCAACAGCGCGATCGCCGCGCGTCCGGATGGGATCGTGGCCACCATCACCGACCCGGCTGCCCTCGACGAGCCGCTGCGCCGGGCGATCGACCTCGGCATCCCGGTGATCGCCATTAACGTGCCCGACCCGCGGCCGGCTGGCGAGAAGATCCCGTACCTGTTCTACGTGGGTGGGGACGAATATCTCTCCGGTCGCAAGGCCGCTGAGAAGATGCTCGCCGTCAGGAAGCCCGCGCGGGCGGTGGTGTTCATCCACGAGGTGGGACACCATGGCCTCGAGCTCAGGGCTCAGGGCTTCATCGAGGTAATGACCGACGCTGGCGTGCCGGCTGACAAGCTGGCCATCGGGACCGACCCCACCCAGGCTGTAGAGATCATCCGCGGGTACTTCTCCGCTCACCCCGAGACGGACGCCGTGTTCACGCTGGGGCCGATCGGCACTCTTCCCACCGTCACCTTCCTGAAGGAGCAGGGGCTTGTCGGTAAGGTCATGCTCGGCTGCTTCGACCTCGACGAGGTCACGCTGAACGCCATCAAGGACGGGATCGCCATGTTCACCGTCACCCAGCAGCAGTACCTGCAGGGGTACCTCCCGATCCAGTGGCTCTACCTCTACAACAAGTACGGTTTCCTGCCCGCCAACGACATCCTGACCGGACCGGGATTTGTGGACGCGTCCAACATCGGATTGGTGGAAGAGTTGATCACGCAGGGCTACTGGTGATATGGGACGAGTNACAAATCANGCGGGGAGGGGTAATACCCCTCCCCGCTTTTCCCTGGAGACGTTTCTGACCTGGCTGCGGCGGCACCCCGAGTTCGGCGCGTTCGCGGGCACGGTAGTCGTATTTATCGGCTTTTCCATCACCGCGACACGCTTCCTCACCCCCGACTCCTTTGCCGGCATCCTGACCGTGGCTTCGGAGCTGGGGATCGTGGCGGCTGGCATCACCTTCCTCATGATCTCAGGGGAGTTCGATCTCTCCGTGGGTTCCGTGCTCGGGGTGGCTGCCATGATCTTCGCGCTGACCGTTAAGGCCGGGTGGCCGGTCCTCGGCAGCTGGATCGTTGCCCTGCTTGCCTCTGCCAGCATCGGGTTGATCAACGGCCTGATCGTCACCAAAACGGGGATTCCTTCCTTCATCACCACGCTCGGCGCCATGATGTTCTGGCGCGGGATACTGCTGGCGGTGACCAAGGGCTTCCCGATCCAGTTCTTCCCTAAGACCTTGCCCCCGATGTTCTTCGCTTTAAACGGCCGGTTTGTGGGCCAGTTCCGCACTTCGGCGCTGTGGTTCTTAGGCATCGTCCTGCTCATCAACCTGATTCTCGTCCGCACTCGCTATGGGAACGCCGTGTATGCCACCGGCGGCAACCGCGATGCGGCCCGGGTGTTGGGTGTGGCCACAGACAAGGTGAAACTCGTTAACTTTGTGATATCGGCGGTCTTGGCGGGCCTTGCCGGTTGTATACAGTTCGCGCGCTTCCTATCCATCGATCCCACCCGCGGCGTTGGGCTGGAGCTGGAGGCGATCGCGGCGGCGGTCATCGGCGGTACCCTTCTCACCGGCGGAGCCGGCAACTTGGTGGGCACCTTGTTCGGCGTATTGCTCGTGGGCATGGTTCGGTCGGGGTTGGTGCAGTCCGGCGCCCCGGCGTATTGGTACCAGGCCTTCGTTGGGTTGATCGTTGTGGTCGCCGTGATCGTGAACACGCGCCTGAGGAGGTGGGCACTCGGATGAGCGACCAGCCCCTTGTTCAGATGGTCAAGATTTCCAAGAGCTTCGGCACGGTCCAGGCTCTGAAGGACGTGGATTTCGACGTCCGCCACCAAGAGGTAATGGGCCTTGTCGGTGATAACGGGGCGGGGAAGTCCACCTTGATCAAGATCCTCACCGGCGTCTATCCCCCTGACTCGGGGGAGATCTATTTTGAGGGCAAGAAGGTGAAAATTTCTTCCCCGAAGGATGCCCGGGACCTGGGGATCGAAACCGTGTACCAGGACCTCGCCTTGATCCCCCTGATGAGCATCTCGCGGAACTTCTTCCTGGGCCGGGAGCCGGTTAAGCAACTTGGCCCCGTTCGTCTCTTGGACAAGCGCAAGATGGATGAGACGGTCAAGGAAGTGCTGGCCGAGATCGGGATCCGGGTGCGTTCGCCTGACGAGGAGGTGGCAATCCTCTCCGGTGGCGAGCGCCAATCCGTCGCGATCGGCAGGGCGGTATACTTCGGGGCGAAGCTCTTGATCCTCGACGAGCCCACCTCGGCCCTCTCCATCCGCGAGACTCACAAGGTGCTCGATTACATTTTGGAGGCTAAGGAACGCGGGCTTTCCATCATNTTTATCACTCACAACATCTATCACGTCTACTCAGTGGCGGACCGGTTTACCATCCTCGAGCACGGACGCAAGGTGGCAGAGTTCGCCAAGGNTGAGGTGTCGGCNGAAGAAATCATCGAGATCATCCGCTCCGGCCACCAGGTGGCGACGGGTGATAATGGGGGGGAGAGTTGAGGATGATAAGGGTCGGCATCATCGGGGCTGGGCGTATCGGGCGCCTGCACGCGGANAACTTGGTGCAGCGGGTGCCGGACGCGGAGGTCGTGGCCATAGCCGATGTGGTGCGTGAGGCCGCCGAGCAATGCGCCAAGCGGCTTGGGATCCCACGCGCCTTCGGGGAGCCCGGCCCCATCTTTGAAGATCCGTCCATTGACGTCGTTCTCATTTGTTCCAGCACCGACACCCACGCGGACTTCATCGAGCAAGCAGCCCGGGCGGGAAAGCACATCTTCTGTGAGAAGCCGATCGCCCTCGACCTTGAGCGCATCGACCGGGCGCTTGCCACGGTCGAGCGGGCCGGGGTGATCCTCCAGGTGGGGTTCAACCGGAGGTTCGATCCGAGCTTCGCTCGGACNCGNGAGCTGGTGGCGGAGGGGGCCATTGGGCGCCCCCATCTCCTTCGCATCACCAGCCGCGACCCGGAGCCGCCCCCCNTCGAGTACATCAAGGTCTCGGGTGGCATCTTCCTGGACATGACGATCCACGATTTCGATATGGCCCGCTTCCTCATGGGGGAGGAGGTGGTGGAGGTCTATGCCACCGGGGCCGTGCTCGTGGATCCGAAGATCGGCGAGGCCGGGGACATCGACACCGCCGTCGTCACCCTNCGCTTTGCCAGCGGAGCGATGGGGGTGATTGACAACTCCCGGCGCGCTGTCTACGGATACGACCAGCGGGTGGAGGTGTTCGGGGAGCGGGGGATGATCGCGGTGGGGAACCC
>MTNI01000200.1 GCA_002011415.1 Candidatus Acetothermia bacterium JdFR-47 | reverse complement strand
ACACAGAAACCGCACGTCCTTCCCCCCACGCTCCTTCACGGCCTGCACAGCGGCTGCAGCTGAGCCCCCGGTGGCAAGCATGGGGTCCACCACGATCACCANGGCCTCGGACAGGTTCTCGGGCAGCTTCACGTAATACTCCACNGGCTGCAGGGTNTTGGGATCCCGAAAGATCCCAATGTGCCCCACCCTGGCATTGGGGATGAGGGACAGGACCCCGTCCAGCATCACGATCCCCGCCCGCAGGATGGGCACAAGCACCACCGGCCGAGCGAGTTCCACCCCCTTCGTCCGCTCCAGCGGGGTCTCTACCTCCACCTCCCGCACTGGGAAGTCGCGGGTGATCTCGTACACCATGAGGGCGGTGAGTTCCTCCAGGATCTGACGGAACTGAAGGCGGTCCGTCCGCCGGTCGCGCAGCCGGGTGAGCTTCGCCTGGATCAACGGATGTCTTACAATCGTCAAGCCTTCCATGCCGGAAAAAGATAATCCCTTTCCGAAAGCGTGCAAGCTCACACNAGCGAGGGGTAGCGATGCCTCAAGCCCAAAAGCTGGTCCAGTCGGCGCAGCCAGAGCTTGAGGCACTTGTAAAGGGAGGCTACAAGCCATTTGCGGACGTCATCTTGGGGGCCAAGCAGCTGGTAAAACCGCTCCTCGAGCCCAGGTTCCGGAGGGCGCCCCTGTAGCCAGTGGACGAGGGCGGAGGTGATCCAGCGTAGGGTGGAAAGGCGTGCTGGGTCGAGCTCCGGAGCCTCNCGCAGGGCTGCGTTGCAGACTTGAATCTCTGGGACCCTACTTTCTGCGATCCCCTGGGCCAAGCGCTTGAGGTTTGCGCTTAGGTTAAAGCAACAAGCGTTTTGGAGAAGNCTGGGGAGCGGGCCGTCCTCATCGTCCACGAGCCTCTGGGTGAGGGGGAAGCGAGCCCGTTCCGCCCACCGTTCCAGGGCTTCGTCCAAAGCGGCATGCCCTTGGAGGAGGGCCAAGGCCGCCTGGCCCGCCGCCCGGGCCGCCTCAGCCTGTTCAGGGGACAGGGGACCTTGAGCCACAGGGACAAGCGGGAAAACCTGGCCCTCCGCCAAACTACCCCGACTCCACCTGACCAANGCCTCCCCCCACTGCTTGAGCACGAGCCTCGCCGTCAAGGGGACCTCCCCGCAGCCNCCCACCCGGGGACAGGCCTTGCCCTCCCCGATCATGGTGATGACCTGCTCCAGGCCCACGGGGAACAAATGGGAACAGGGCTCAAATCCCCACCGCGGCATGAGGTCCCGCACGGAAAGCGCCCAGCGCGGGAGGTCCAACTCCTCGGCCAAGCTGTTAAGGTACAGGATCTCCTCGTCGAAGGCCTCTCGGCCATCGATCCCTGGCGCTTCCCACCATTCCAAAAGCCGCTTTTCGGAGATCTTCGCCATAAGCGCCCCCCGCCCCCCTGGAAAATCAGCCTTGGGCCGCCACCTGAACTCCTGGGATCAGCATGAACGGCGCTACCACGTCGGGAAGTTCCCTCCACTCCTTGCTCAACTCCACCCCGTGGAAATCCCGGTACACGTTTCCGGCCATCATGGTGCCGGAGAGCCGCCCCTTGACCTTGCCCTCCTCCACGTAAAAACCAAGTGCCTGAATGGAAAAGTGCCCCTGCAGGTAGTTGGAGGAATGAAACCCCATCCCCCCGTAGACGAGGAGCCCGCGGTCGAGGGAGGAAAGGAGCTCCCGCCAAGGTGTCTTCCCTGGCATAAGCACGGGCCGGGCCGGCCAGGGCCCCGGCGCCGCCCACGGCCCACCCCCAAACAGGGCCCGCTTGAACCCGTTGCCCGTGGGAGCCTGTCTCAACAGCGCCGCCGCCCGGAGGTCGTAGAGGTACCCCTTGAGCATGCCTTGCTCCACAAGCGGACGCCTTTGGCAGGGGGTTCCCTCGTCGTCAAACGCCCGGGCCAAGGGGTCATCCGGCCGCAAGGGGTCATCCCATAGGGAGATGGACTCCCCCAAGACCTGCGTCCCCAGCTTGCCCTCCAGAGGGGAGGTGTGCTGCCACAGGGCCTCACCGGANAGCCCAGCGGCAAGGGGCATGGTGAGGAGGAAGGCCGCCTCCGGTGAGAGGAGCACCGGGAGCTTNCCCGTGGCNGGCCGGGTCACCTCATCNCCCCAGCCGTACCACTCCAAGAACTCCGTCACCAGCCCCTCGGGGAAGGAGAGCTCCCGNGACACCGCCGTCTTCCACANGCTGCTGCCCACCTCCCTAAACGGCGCTCCCACGCTCGTCGTCACATAGGCAAGCGTCCCTTCCCGCTCCAAGCCCTCNGTGTTGAAGATGCGAATCGTGTCGACCACCCGCTGGATGCCCACCATGAGAGGGAGCCCAGGGCGTTCCTCCAACACCAAACGTGNCACCCGATCGCCCAGGGGGAGGAGGTCCCCGGTGGAGACGCGGGCGAGCTCCAGATTTGGAGGTGCGATCTCGGGAACGGAGCTGGGGCCGGCGAAAGAGAAGGTTGCTTCCCCGCCACGGAGAGCGGCCTCGGCTGCCGCCAGGAGGAGGTCCTCGGTGGGCACTGTGCCGCAGGCGCTCCCCAGTTTCCCATCCCGGATCACCCGAATGGCGCACATGTCCACGCGGTCCTCGAAGGCGGCCACCGGCTCCCCAAGGCGGTACTGAAGGGAAACCCCATCCCTGGTCACCCAATACACCTCGGCCTGCCAGCCCTTCACCTCCGCCAGCGCGAGGAGCTTTTTCACCTCGTCCCCCCGATCGTCACCTGACCGATTAGAACATGAGGCGCGCCCTTGCCGGACTTGGGATTGAGCTGCATGGGGCCGACCCCGCCCTTGCCGCAGCCGCCCCGCTCAGAGAACTTGAGGTCATTTCCCACCATGCGGATGAGCTTCAGGGTGGAGAAAAGCTCGCCCGACATGTTTATATCGCGCACCAGCTCCGCCAAGCGCCCGCCCTTGATCCGCCATCCCCACTGGGCCCCGAAGGTGAACTGGTCCCCAGATGTCTGCCCGCCCTTTGCCCCCACCAGGTAATAGCCGTCCTCCACCGCTGAGAGCATCTCCTCAAACGAATGAGGACCGGGCTCGATGAAGATGTTCGACATCCGCACGATGGGGGTGTAGAAGGCGTCCACCGCCCGCATGTTCCCCGAGAGAGGCTCACCGAACTCCGCTGCGGTCTCGCGGGAGTGAAGGCGACCTGCGAGCACCCCATCCCGGATGAGGGCCGTGCGGGTCCCTTGAACCCCCTCGTCGTCCACCAGGTAGCTCCCAGGGAGTTCAGGGAGCGTGGGGTCGTCGGTCACCGACAGGACCGGGGCTGCGATCTCGGTGCCCAAGACCAGGCGGTCGCGAAAGCTCGGGTTGTACTGAAGCCCATCCGCCTCGGAGAGGTGCCCGAACGCCTCATGGATGAACAGGCTGGCCTCGTCGGGGTCCAGGATCACCGGGTAGCTTCCGGCCACGGCCGGCTCGGCGGAAAGGAGTCGCACGGCCATCTCGGCGCGGGCCTTGAGCTCCTCCTCCCTCCCCAGGAGCCGGGAGAAGTCCCCCGAACCTCCGAACGCGATNCTCGTTTGCTGCACAAGGGCCCCCCGGCGGGCCGTCGCCCGCACCCCAAGNTTCACGATCAAAAGCTCGTACTCGATCTCCGCGCCCTCGCTTGAGAGNAANACNCGNCGGGAGGACCACTCCTGGTAATAGGCGGTGGTGGTGGTCACCCCAGGGATCCTCAGGGCGAGCTCGTTGTAATGNGCTAGGAGGTCGAGCTTCTCCGCCAGGGGGACCTGGCGGGGGTCAGCCTCCGGCCGGACGGGGTACTCCCCTTTGATGGCCGGGGCCGGGGCCAACGTCAC
>MTNI01000003.1 GCA_002011415.1 Candidatus Acetothermia bacterium JdFR-47 | reverse complement strand
GCCGCCCTGGCCCAAGCGGCAGTGCGGGCCGCGGACGCCCTAGGCTACGTGGGTGTGGGCACGATGGAGTTTTTGGTAGAGGGCGATGACTTCTACTTCATCGAGGTCAATGCCCGCATCCAGGTGGAACACCCAGTGTCCGAGGCCTTGGTGGGGAGGAACCTGGTGCGGGAGCAGCTCCGCATCGCCCGGGGGGAGGCGCTGGGCTATCGGCAGGATCAGATAGAGCTGTGGGGGCACGCCATCGAGTGCCGGGTGAACGCGGAGGATCCGGCCCGGGGGTTCATTCCCTCCTGTGGGCGGCTGTTCATCGAGTGCCTGCCGGGTGGGGTGGGGGTGCGGGTGGACTCAGCCATCTTCCAGGGGATGCAGGTGCTCCCCTACTACGACCCCCTGCTGGCTAAGGTGATCGCCCACGGGGAAACACGGGAGGAGGCGCGTGTCCGCATGTACTCGGCGCTCAGGAGGTTTCGGGTGCGGGGGGTGGCCACGAACCGGGACTTCCTCCTCGAGGTCATTGCCCACCCGGACTTCGCCGCCGGACGCCTGTCCACCGACTTCCTTGAGCGCCTCTCCGGGGGGCCTTAGACTGGCAGGTCATGTTCGAATCCCTAACCGAACGGCTCACTCGGATCTTCCGTCAGCTTGGGGGGAAGGGGAAGCTCTCCGAGGCCGATGTCCGGGCCGGGCTGCGGGAGATCCGCCAGGCGCTGCTGGCCGCCGACGTCCACTGGCAGGTAGCCCGGGATCTCCTCAAGCGGGTGGAGGAGCAGGCGGTGGGNAGCAGGGTCCTCGAGTCCCTCACCCCCTCCCAGCAGCTCCTCGCCATNGTGCGCCAGGAGATGGCGCAAACCATGGGCGGGGAGGCGAGAGCTCTTTCCCTCTCCGGCCGGCCGGCGGTGGTGCTCCTGGTGGGGCCGGCGGGAGGAGGGAAGACGACCACCGCGGGGAAGCTCGCCCGGTACCTTGCGCGCAAGGGGAGGAGGCCGCTCCTCGTGTGCTGCGACCCCTTCCGTCCTGCGGCCAGGGAGCAGCTTCGCACCCTGGCCGAGCGGGTGGGGNTTCCGTTCCAGGAAGCGAGGGACCCCCAGCCCGGGCTGAGGGAGGCCCTGTCCGAGGCCCGGCGAGCTCTGAGGGACGTGGTGATCGTGGACACTCCAGGCGTGCCGCCCGGGGAGGCGCCCCCGAGCTTCTTGGGAGAGCTGGTGGCTGAGGTGCGTCCCGGGGACGTTCTGCTCGTTTTGGATGCCCTTACAGGACAGGAAGCGGCTCGCATCGCCGAGACGTTTCTCCCCTTAGGGGTCACGGCCGCGGTGCTCACTAAGCTCGACGGCGACGCCCGGGGTGGAGCGGCCCTGTCGGTCCCGGCCCGCGTCGGTCGGCCCATCGTGTTCGTGGGGACAGGGGAACGACCCGAGGACCTGGAGCCGTTTCACCCGGGGAGGATGGCGGACAGAATCCTGGGGCTGGGGGACCTCCAGGGGCTGGCTGAAAAGCTGGAGGAGGCGGCCGGGGNGGAACTCAAGGAGACCGCCGCCCGGGTACGGGAAGGGACGTTCACCCTAGAGGACTTCCTCGCCCAGCTCGAGGCGGTGGGAAAGGCCGGGTCGTTATCTCANCTCCTTTCCCGCATCCCCGGGATGGGCAAGCTCGCCGACGATCCGGAGCTCGAGCAGGAGTTAAAAAGGAGCCGGGCCATCATCCAATCCATGACGGTTGAGGAAAGGCGCAATCCCCATATAATCGGGGNCAGTCGCAAGCGCCGCATCGCCCGCGGCTCAGGCACCACCNTACAAGAGGTAAACCGGCTTCTTGCTCAGTACGAGCAGACGAAGAAGCTCGTGCGGAAGATGCGGCGGAAGCGGGTCCCGCCTGGTTTCGGGAATCTTAAGATGGGGTGATGGAATGGCAGTCAAGATAAGGCTCAAGCGCATGGGCAAGAAGCGGCAGCCCAGCTACCGCATCGTGGTGGTGGAGTCGGCCTCCAAGCGGGATGGGAAGACCGTGGCTGAGATCGGCCATTATAACCCGCTTTCCGATCCGGAGGAGATCCAGCTCGACGTNGAGGCGGCGCTTTCCTGGCTNAGGCAGGGGGCCCAGCCCACCCCGGCTGCCCGGAAGCTCCTCTCCCGCATGGGGGTCATGCGGGCCTGGCACGAGGAACGATTCGGCCGCCCCGCCACCGAGGCAGAGCAAAACTAGCAACAATAGGCCGCCACCGAGACGCGAATACGNCGAAGGACCCAGCTTCTTTGTGCCTGTGAACCTTGGTGGCTGACGCGGGGTGATGAGGTCTGTGACGGCGGGAAACTCGGTGGTCGAGCTGACCCGGTTCCTCTTGCGGGCGGTGAGCGAACGCCCTGGCGACGTGAAGGTCGAGCACGTCTGGACCCCCACCGCTGATCTTTTGCTCCTCCGGCTTCCCTCCCGGGACCGACGTCGCCTGCGCCCAGAGGACATCGCGGCCCTGACCCGGGTGATCGAGCGGCTGGCAGGCGGCGAGCGGGAGCTGGTGGTGGACCTGCGATGAGATTCGACATCGTCACCATCTACCCCGAGATGCTGCGACCCTTCTTCTCCCAGGGGGTGCTGCTTGGGGCTCAAGAGAAGGGACTCCTCGAGATCCACGTGCACGACCTCAGGGCCTTTTCCCCCGACCCCCGGGGTATCGTGGACGATCGGCCCTTCGGGGGNGGGGCAGGGATGGTGATGCGCCCTGAGCCCTTCTTCCGGGCGGTGGACGTGATATCCCAGGAGCTGGGGAAACGCCCCTACGTTGTTCTCCTCTCCGCCCAAGGGGTGTTGTTCAAACAAGCCCTGGCCAAGCGCTTGGCCCGCGTGGACGCGCTGGTGCTCCTGTGCGGCCGCTACGAGGGGGTGGACGAGCGGGTGGCGGAGATGGCCGATCTTGAGCTCTCCATCGGGGATTACGTGCTCGCCGGGGGGGAGCTCCCGGCGGCGGTGGTCGTGGANGCCGTGGCCCGCATGGTCCCCGGGGTGGTAGGAAGGTACGAGTCGGCGGCTACGGACTCGTTTTTCGCCGGGCCGGTGCTCGGCTTTCCCCAGTACACCCGCCCCCGTGTCTTCAGAGGCATGAAGGTGCCGGAGGTGCTCTTCTCTGGGAACCACGAGAGGATCCGCAGGTTCCGGGTCCGGGAGGCATGGCGTAAGACCCTGCGCCATCGTCCCGACCTCCTCGGCCTCCGCCTGGAGCNAGAGCCGTGTGGTAAGGACCGTAGGGTGTCCGATGCAAGCGACAGCTAGCAAAGTGCCCTGATCGAGATGGCCAACCTTTACATCGCGCTGCTTCATTTTCCGATGCGGGACAGAAAGGGAAGGGTGGTGGCCACCGCTATCACCTCCATCGACATCCCGGACATCGCCCGCACCGCCCGCACCTACGGGGTCAAGCGTTACTTCGTGGTGACCCCGCTTCCGTCCCAGCGGATGATCGCAGAGAGGTTGCGGGACTTCTGGCTTGAGGAGGAGGACTGGCCCACCCGGAGGGAGGCCCTCGCGCTCGTGGTGGTGCGGGAGGACCTGGAGGGTTGTTACGAGGAGATCGCCCGGGAGGAGGGGGAGGAGCCACTGCTCCTCGGGACCACTGCCCGGGCGGACGTCCCTTACCCGCGGCTTTCCTGGGAGGAGGCCAGGAAAGCGATCCGGGAGCGGCCCACGCTGATCTTATTCGGTACTGGCCACGGCATGACGGAGGAGCTGCTTTCGGCCTGCGATGCCCTCCTCCCTCCCGTGCGGGCGAAAGCTGAGTACAATCATCTGTCGGTTAGGGCCGCCGTGGCCATCATCCTGGACCGACTCAAAGGAGAGGACGATGACGGGAATGGATGATCTCATCCGTGCACTAGAG
>MTNI01000154.1 GCA_002011415.1 Candidatus Acetothermia bacterium JdFR-47 | reverse complement strand
GCGGCCGCTCCGGGACCTCGTTCCCCAGCTCCTCGGCGTGGGCGCGGTAGTTCCTGCCCAGGCACACGATCTTGGTGGGCCGCACTGGGGAGAGAAGCCGCACCTTCTCAAGGGGCCACCTGCGGCCGAGACCCACAGCCTCCTCGCCCTCGACCGTCCCCCGCACGATGAGGCCATCCGCTGTGAACGTCGCGATGCGCACTAGGCCTCCTTTCAAGGGGACAGGGTACCAGATAGGCGGCCCGTGATGGTATAATTGTTTTGCGCCGAGGTGGCGGAACTGGCAGACGCGCGGGACTCAAAATCCCGTGGCCGCAAGGCCGTGTGGGTTCGATTCCCACCCTCGGCACTAAAAGCGGAAAAGGCCCCTGGGGCAAGGGGCCTTTTCCTTGGGCGGCTATCCGGCCTCGAATCTCTTCAAGGCCTTCCGGCTCTTTTGTTATGCCACGGATCCACCCGTGCTAGACATTTTCTTCTGTTCGATCCGAGTTTGACCCAGGTTTTTCCAAAGGTCAGGGGAGAAGGTGAAGGAGCCACGGGGCCAGGACCGCACTTCAGGTCAAGGTTCCTTTGCCTGTGAGCGCATGGGGCTTCGTTAGTGGCCGTGAACTAAATGGCGAGGACGTAGTCCCGGAAGGTATTGCCAGATCTCCTGGTCGCTCATGTTGAAGTGGTAGAAGAGGGTGACGCTGTGCAGGCCGCGGGAGCCGCTGCTGGCGGTAAGGATGCGGCAAGCGCTGGGGTTAAGTGAAGAGGGTGGAGGCCCTAAGGGGCCAAGAGACATACTCCGGCCCTTGATGAGCGCCTTGCGCCCACTTCCAGGGCGCATGATGGTTACTCCGCGGTAGCCGTGTAAACCACGGTTACCTCGTAGGTACCCGGAGCCATGTCGCGAAGACCAGTGAGCAAGTAGTCGACGGAGACGGTGGCGTTACCGTTACCGGAGTCCTGGCTGAGGATGACCTCGAGGTGAGCGATGGCCTCGGCGTCGCCGTCGAGCTCATAGGTAAGGGACCAGTCGGAGTTGCTGGACACGTACAGGATGACGGCGTCTTCAGCCAGGTACTCGTCGATCCCCGGGTCAAACTCGGGGAACACGAAGGAGTCAGCGCTGACGGAGAGCTCGATGAATGCGGGCACGCTCCAGATCACGTCCGTGTCGACGGAAGTGGAGGCATCGAGAATGCCACCAGGGCCCTTCTTAGCGAACACGGGTACCACAAAGGTAACCCCCAACATCACGACAAACAGCCCGAAAAGGATCTTCCTCATTTCGAAGCACCTCCTGCCTATTGGTGGTTTTTTACGGAGACACCTAGCAGCTCGGCCACCAATAGGCTGCAAAGCTACGGCAGCCCGGCTGTCTCAGAGAGACCCGTGGCTTTGCGCCCCCGCCTCGCGACGGGTTTGCCTTTTTCGTAGTCGCAGCCCGTAGGTCCGCAGCTTTGCGTCCCGCCCTTTCGGACGGTTTGCCCTTCGGTGCCCCGAAGTGAGGAAACCTCCCTTAGGGCCTTTTCCACCCTCTTCACTTGTCAAGGACCGGCACCTTGGTTATACCGTGCGACCAACGGTTTTAGACATCTTCCAGTTGTGGCAATTGGAAAACACTGTAGAGTTGCCCTTGCTCGGGACGCACGCTATGCTGTCTGGTGCAGAAATGCTGAATGGCTTAAGGGTCGCGCGATACCTGATCTTGGGCAGGTGGCAGCTGCGGCAGTACTACACGAACGTCACCTGGCGCACTTGTGAGGAGTGTCTCGCGTGGCACGGCCGCATCGCAGCGCGTCCAGACGCCTTTCCCGAGCCGCGTGACGGCTGCGAACGCAAGCTCCTCCCCTTCCCCGCGTGGAAGCTTCCTTTTTATCGGGAGAAGGCCCGGCTCATGCGGGAGCGGGCCCAGGCGGAACTCGGAAGGCGCCGCCTGTTCCAGGAGGCGGAGAGGCTCCTTTCGCAGGATCCGGATCGGGCGCTAAGCCTGTTCGACCAGGCCGGGGCGATTGACNTTTACATCCCGGAGCTCGAGCGCCTGGTTGAGGAGCACCGGGAAACACTGTCCGGGTCGCCGGAGCTACGCCAGCGCCTGCGAGAGGTGTTCCTCCGCAGGTGGGGGGAGAAGTTCGCCAAGCCCCGTTATGAGCGACTGCCCGAGCGGCTGCGTCAAGCGCAAGAACGGTGGGGACTTGCGCGGATCAAGGAGCTTCTCCCCTAGCGAAGGGTCCCGGTTCTGGGTTGCGGCCCTGCTCACCTTCGCCCTGCTTGTCTACGTTGGGGTACGTTGGATCCCATCGCGACCGCCATCTCCCCCGTCCCCACAGTCGGTGGACGTTCCGGCAGTACTGGTCCCGATCCGTTTCGTCGAGGCCGTGCCCCTTGATCTCAACCGGGCCACGGCCGAGGAACTCGAGGAACTTCCTGGCATAGGGCCGGTACTGGCGGCGCGCATAGTCGCCTTTCGGGAGGAGAACGGCCCCTTCGCCTCGGTGGAAGATCTGTGCCAGGTCCCTGGGATCGGGCCGGAGACCCTGGATGCTTTGCGGGGCCTGGTGACGGTGGAGCCGCCTTAAGGCCGGGTGACGAGGAGCCTTAGGTCACCGGCGGCGTTCTCGCTCTGATCGACTATCCCCCCCAACATGAGGACGAGCTGCACCAGGTGATAACGGTCGAAGTCGGAGACCCCGTCAACACGGTAGATCTCCTCCACGAGTTCTCTTTCCACGAGGTCGGATTCGTGCTCCAGGAGGTTGATCCGTTCCACCCCCTCCTGGACCTTGTTCACCTTCTCCCGGGGCATCCCGCTCTTTAAGGCCTCCTCGAACGCCTCCACGGCGAGCTGGTACTCGTGCACCACTCGGACGAGGGCCTCCCCCAAGGTGCGGAAGCCGTCCTCGAGCTCTATCGAGAGGTCCGGGCGCCTGAGGCGCATGAGCAAGGCGGCGTCTTGGCATAGGTCCGCGATCTCGTCCTGGTGCCAGATGAGCTCGAGCAGCGCCGCTTTCGGTACCGGGGTGAACCAAAGCTCGTTCACGTTGGCACGTAGCTCCCGCTTGATGTCATCGGCCCTGCGCTCAGCCTGGCTCACCACGTCCGCGTCCACCTCTTCCCCCCGTAGCCAGGCTCGAAGTTGTTTGCCTAGCTCCTCCGCCGCTTCCTCGACCGCCTGGGCGTGTTTCACGAGGGGAACCCTGGAACCACGCCCCAACACCCTGCCAAGCAACGTCCACCCCAAAGGGACCACCTCTCCTTGCGCTTACTCGCTCTGTGCCTCTACCGGCTCGCGTGCGGGATAAAGTTCGAAAGCCTCCAGGGGCTCTCCGGGGAGAGATACGACCTCCCCGTCTTGAACTTCGGCCACCGGGACCATTTCAACCCGGACTTCCTCCTCCCTCACTTCAACCCTGATGTAGTGGAGCACGTTCTCCACCCCAAACACGGACCCCTCAGTGCGATCATCCAATAGGGGACTGAATGGTGCGCCCCCACCTCCGGTGATGATGTAGTGTACCCCGTCCCGGATGATGTGCTCGTAGTTATGGCAGTGGCCACAGAACACCGCCGTCACCCCGGCTTCTACGAAGACGGGATGCCAGAGCTTTGCCAACCCCTCGTCCCCTCCATAGTGGGGGTCCGAGCTGAACAAAGGGTGGTGGAAGAACACGAACTTGTAGCGGGCTTCTTCCCCGAGTACCTCCTTGAGCCACGCCGTTTCCTTCTTGAGGCCGGTGAACTTGAGGTAAGGGAGGTTGGAATCAAGGCCCACGAGCAGCACGTCCCCCCAGCGCAGGGACCACCACTGTTTTCCGTACCGGCCGCCTCCCTGGGGGAGCGGGAACAGATCGTAATAGGTGCGGGAGTTGCGCTCGTGGTTTCCAA
>MTNI01000166.1 GCA_002011415.1 Candidatus Acetothermia bacterium JdFR-47 | reverse complement strand
CTCCTCTCCAACTTCGGGGCGCTGCAGACCTTCGGTTGGCTCATCGCCATCACCATGGTCACAAGCGCCCTGGGCGCGCTGCTCGTGATCCCGGCCGTGCTGGGGCTTGCTCAGCCCAAGTTCCTCACCCGCAAGGCGACGGTGGTATGGGGACGGGGGACCCCCTGGCCCCGAATCGTGTGGGAGATCTCTGATCCCAAATCGGAAGAGAAAAAAGGAGGTAAGCAATGAGAAAGTTGACGGTGACGTTGGTGGGGTTGGTGCTCGTAGCCAGCTTCTCCTTCGGCCTCTTGGCCCAAGGCCTCACGGCCGACGAGATCCTGGCCAAGGTGGAGGAGAAGAGCTTCATGGGAGGTGGGGTCGGTAGCATGGTCACCACCGTGAAGTTCGACGTCACCACCTCGGATGGGGAAACGACCAGTTACACGTTCAAGGTGTTCTCGGTCCGCGGCGTGGAAGGGGAGCCGGATAAGGCGCTGATCGTGTACTTGGCGCCTGACCTGGTGGCAGGGACCATGTTCCTCACCTGGACCCCCGAGGAAGGCGATGCCCGGATGTGGCTTTACCTTCCAGCTTTGGGGCTGGTGAAGGAGCTTATCACCCCGGAGTCTCGTGGACAGGAGTTCGTCTCCGGGAGCGGCATCTCCCGGGAGGAGATCGCTGAGGGCTTCAAGTACAAGGAGGACTACACGCCCGAGCTCCTTGGCGAGGAGGAGGCCAAGGGCATGTCCGCCTACGTGCTCCTGCTTATCCCGAAGGAGGGGCACGAAACCGATTGGAAGTCCATAAAGCTGTGGGTGGAAAAGGACGAGTTCGCCGTCATCCGGGCGGAGTTCTACGACGAAAACGGCGAGGTTGCCAAGACCATGGACGGCGACGATTTCTACACCGACTCGGTGGGCTACATCGCTCACAAAATAGTGCTCAAGGACCTGGTGGAGGGGAGCACCTCGACGATCACCGTTCTGGACCGCCAGACAGGCGAGATCCCGGCCGACTACTTCGACCCGGAGAAGCTCCCCACCTTAAAGATCGAAGGGCTGTGACCTACCCCTGACTTGGGCGGGCCCGGGGCATGTCTCCCCGGGCCCGCCACCGCCATGGCGAAAGATGCCCTTCGGATAGGTCTGGCGCTTGCCTCGGGAGGTGCCCGAGGGTCGGCCCACGTGGGCGTCCTCAAGGTTCTCGAGCGCGAAGGCATAAAGGTCTCCGCCATCGCTGGCTCCAGCATCGGGGCCATGGTGGGGGGAGCCTACGCCGCCGGGCTCTCGGTCGAGCGGATAGAGCGCGAGTGGGTGGAGACGGACCTCCCCAAGGTGGTGCGTAGCTTCCTACCCACGTTTCCCCGGGCGGGGCTGAGCTCAGGGGGAGAGCTCCGCAAGTACCTCAGGTCCGTGCTCGGGGATGTGAAGATCGAGGAGCTCCGGATCCCNTTTGCCGCGGTGGCCACCGACATCGATACCGGGGAGGCGGTGGTGCTCCGGGAGGGCCCGCTTGTGGACGCTCTGCGGGCTTCGGCGGCCATCCCGGGGATCTTCTACCCGGTGAGGTGGGGACAGAGGCTGCTCGTGGATGGGGGGCTGGTGGAGCCCCTACCNGTGCGGGTCTGTCGNGAGCTTGGGGTGGACGTTGTGATCGGAGTGGACATCGTGCCCCGGCCGCGTCCCACCACTCCTGAGCGGCGGCAGAGNTGGCGCAGGCTGGGGGAACTCCTCAGTGAAGAACTGAAGAACCACCCGTGGATCCCNGGAAGCCTGGCGGAGCTCCTCGCGGACCTGTTTCGGGAACGGCCCGAGGAGGAGCGCCCCTTACCCGGGGTGTTCAGCGTTCTGGACCAGGCGGTGGCCATATTTCAGCAGGAGATCCTGAGGTTGAAGCTGACCCTGTGGCCGGCCGACCTCGTGGTGCGGCCGGAGCTCCCTCCATCTGGGGTGAGCTATCTCTCCGCCGAGACGGGCATCCAAGCCGGGGAGGCGGCGATGGAGCAGGCCCTTCCCGCCCTGCGGGCCTTGCTCGCCCGCGGATAGTGGCTTCCTTTGAAAGCCCACGAGGAGCGGCGATGACGCACGCGATCGAGGTGGAAGAGCTGGTCAAGATCTACCGAAACGGCGTTAAGGCCGTGGATGGGGTGACCTTTTCAGTCCGCGGGCAGGAGATCTTCGCTTTCCTGGGGCCGAACGGGGCCGGGAAGTCCACCACCATCAAGTGCGTGATCGGCCTCCTCCGCCCTACCTCGGGCGTCATCCGCGTCCAAGGGGTGGATATCCGCCGGGACCCCGGGGTGGTAAAGCGCGCCATCGGCTACGCTGCCCAGGAGACGGCCGTGGACGATCGTCTCACCGGCTGGGAGAACCTGTACTTGCAGGGGCGGTTCTACCACCTGCCGCGGAGGGAGATCCGCCGGCGCGGCGAGGAGGTGCTCAAGCTGTTCGGCCTGTGGGAGCGGCGCAGAGACCTGGCTGAGACTTACTCGGGAGGGATGCTCAAGCGCCTGGACATCGCCTGTGCCCTCATCCACCGACCCCAGATCCTGTTCCTCGACGAGCCCACTCTGGGCCTGGACGTCCAGACTCGGAAGACGATTTGGGAGTACATTGAGCGGCTCAGGGCCGAGCATAAGATGACCATCTTCCTCACCACCCACTACATGGAAGAGGCGGACGCGCTCTCAGACCGGGTGGCGATCATCGATCGGGGGGTGATCGTGGCCCTGGACCGGCCTGGGGCGCTGAAGGCGCGGATCGGAGGGGATCTCATCACCCTGAGGTTTGCCGCGGACGGCGCGCCGGTTAAGGAGGTGCTCTCGGCCATCCGTGCCCTCCCCGGGGTGCGGGAGGTGCGCCCTGCCCCAAACGGCATTCATCGCATCGTGGTGGAGCAGCACGGGGACCGGTTCATCCCCGAGATCGTGAGGATCGCAAGCAAGCAGGGGATGGAGATAGCCTCCATTCGCCTCAAGCGCCCCACCCTGGACGACGTCTACCTCTACTACACCGGCCGGGACATCCGTGAGGCGGACGGGGGCCGTGAGGAGCTGCTCAAGACGAGGCGCATGCGCATGAGGATTCGAAGATGACGCTGTTTTCCGACACCTGGTACGTGGCCTGGCGGGAGCTCACCAAGTTCTTTCGCACCCGCGTGAGGCTCATGATCACTTTGGTTCAGCCGGTTCTGTGGCTGGGCCTCATGGGAAACGTGATGCAGGGTTTCACCGCGAGTCCCTACATGCAGCGTGTGTTGGNCACGGGTAGCTACATCGCCTTCATGACGCCGGGGGTCATCCTGATGACGGTGTTATTTGGGGGCGTGTTCTCCGGCCTGTCCATCGTTTGGGACCGGCGCATCGGGTACCTGGAGAAGCTCATGGCCGCGCCCATCTCTCGNGGGGCAATCCCCCTGGGGAAGATGCTCGCTGCCTCGCTTCAGGGAGGGGTCCAAGTCTTGATCATCGTCCTCATCGCCGCTGCCTTTGGGGTCAGGTTCGCCACCGGCCCTGCGGGGGTGCTCATCGTCCTCCTCGTCGCTATGACGTTCGGCCTGATCTTGAGCGGGCTTTCCCTGTCGTTGGCTGCACGGATCAAATCCCAGGAGGCGCTCATGGCGGTGGTGAACTTTCTCACTATGCCCCTAATGTTCACCAGCACAGCCCTGTTCCCCAAGGAGGCCATGCCCACGTGGCTGGCCGTGATTGCCAAGTTCAACCTGGTCACCCATGCGGTGACCCCCATGCGGGAGCTCGTGCTCTCCGGTTGGAACTGGGGTCACATGGCCCCAGGGCTTGCGGTCACGGCTGGTCTGGCCCTGGCAAGCGCCCTCATCGCCCAGCACGTCTTCCGCCGCGCCACCGCCGAGTAAAGGGGTTGCTCGGCCCCCGCGGTTCC
>MTNI01000089.1 GCA_002011415.1 Candidatus Acetothermia bacterium JdFR-47 | reverse complement strand
GGCAGAATGCGAAACGCGAGCGCCCCGGTGACTAGGACTTTCAAGCCGATGTCCAAAGTGGCCTCCAGCAAATAGATTCCTGTTTTTTGGAACCCCCATCGGCTACGGAGATACACCCTAACGGTCTGTCCCGCGGGCACTGAGAAAGAATTGACCGGAATTTCTATCACTGGGTTTCCGAATCGGTCGGTCACAAATGCTTTGCCGTAAACGTTCTGTAAATCAACCGCGCCGGTGTTTTCGAACCCAAAAGACACCTGCAATGGCACAAGGGCCTCGATCTCGAGCGTGCCGATTTCCGCGGAGATGGTCTGCGCCCTCCCGAGCCCCGCACCAAGAACGACGGCAACGAGTGACAAGAAAATGGCCAGAAACACTGTACGCCGTCGGGCGCCCAAGCGTTCCATCGCCGGCTACCCTTGATCTAGAAGGGACAAGACCTGACGCAACGCATCCTCCAACCCCGGCGCCTCCTCCGGATCCCAACCGATGGCGGCGACCTTCAAAGACACGGGGAAGGCGAACCGTGACCTAAGGTCGGCGCTGTGTTCCCTCAGACGATCAGCGGCAACCTGCGCGCCCTCAGGCGGCGTTTCCGGCAGAAGCACAGCAAAGCGATCCTCGCTCACCCGGAACACCGGGTCGACCGCTCGCANCGTCCTCATCAGGAAGTTCGCCGTGGCAATGAGAACTCTGTTTTTGTCTTCTTCAGACAGGCCTTTAATCCCTTGGACTTCGACCAAGATGACCGACGTCGGATGCTTATAACGGCGCCCCTTCTTCAGCTCTAAGTCTGCCAGCCGCTTAAAATTGGAGAGGTTATAAGCCCCTGTAAGTTCGTCCAACATTACCATTTCACTTAACGCTTTCTCACGTGATCGAATCATCCTTACCATCAAATTAAACACGCCGATTAGTCGGGCAATTTCATCGCGGACACGGGTCCCCAGCCTCCTTGCCGGACCCGCGGAGACCTCGACGTCGAAGTTCCTCTGGGAGACAGCCTGTGCCGCACTGGCAAGTCGGAGAACGGGCCGGGTCACGGTCAGGTGCAGGATGGCGTGCAGCAGGGTTCCTAATACGAGAAACCCAACAAGCGATCCCAGCCCTAGCTGTAACGACAGCCGGGACAAGTAGCGCTGTTGCTCACTAAGGGACATGTCCAAGGACACGACCCCCGCCGGGTCGGAGCCAATGATGAGTGGCTGGTAGACCCGGAGGAAGTCGCGCCCTCCAATGGACACCCTTGATATCTCGGTTTCCCGCAAGGACGACAGCCTGTCCTGCTCTTCGTCCGGAATCAACTGACCTACCCGTGTGGGATCTACGCTGGCAACAACCCGCAGTCCCCTACCGGTCATACCGACCACCGTGATCGAAACGATGGAATCATAGCGTTCAAGCAACGTCTCGATATCATTGTCGAGCTGCTCCGCGTAGTAGAGGATGTAATCTCTGTCTTGAATTGATTTAGCGATGATCGCGGCAACGCTGCGAGCGCGGTGCTCGTAGATGGAGGTAAGCGTGGAACGTAGGTTGATGAACGAAAACCAAGCAAGCACACCAATGATCACAAGCGTCACTAAGAAAACCGGTACAAGGATTTTCGTGCGTAGCGAGCTTCGATAGTAAATCCAGGACCAAATCGCCATTACCCCCGAACGTATGCGCCTAAAGACCCCTCTCAGAAGAGTCCCCAAGCGACAAACACACCTGCCTCTCGTCGATCTCATTTCTTCGCCCCCATGGCTACCAGGTGATGAGCTTTTCCCTCACCAAAAACTCCCGTGCCACCTCCTCGGGTTCCAGATGCAACAACCTCACCCGACATACCAACGAGCGCATGGTCTCCGTCGTAAGGAGTGAGGCTAGCTTCCCCACTAGCGCAGCAATCTCCGGATACCGCCTGAGCAGATCCTGGCGCAAAACGCAAGTGGAAACGGAGGCCCTAAAGAAATCCCGGTCATCTACCAGGAGAGAAAACCCCGTTAGCGTGAGCGTCTCTTCGATCAATTCCACGAGACCAGCGTTCGCCGCGCCCAATCTCAGCAATGTCTCGGTTTCATCGAGATCACTGGCCCAAACGACATCACCTTCCCCAATAGGCAAACCGTAAGCGGACGCAAATGCCTCGAACTCCCCCTTAGATATTGCCGCCGGGACGGCGAAGATCACCTTGCTTCCACCTTCACGCGCCAAGCGTGCCAATTCAGATACGGTAAGTGCAGGCAGCTCTGCGGCCAGCGCTGCTGAGACAGCCACAACGACCCGATTCTGCAAAGGAATTGGTTGCAGTTGGGCTAACCCAAAGCTCTGAAGCGCTCCCTGATCTAACATGTGGGGAGCTCCCCAGGCGAGATTTACATCCCCCTGACGAAGCGCTTCTATGACGCTTTCGGATCCCCCGAGACCGATTAAGTCAACCACTTTAAAGCCGCTGAATTGAAGGCAGATCTGGAGTAGCCGGCCAAGGATCACTTGGTCGAGAGAATCCGCGGTCCCAATCGCAACTGGCCCTTTCCAAGCAGCCTCCGGGATGACGACTCCAGAGGACATCAGGTTCTGCTCCCTGCTTGGTTCCCGCGCTGGGCCAACTCGCCTGTTCCCCCCGGCGAAAATCACTTCATCGGTCTGATTCAAGATGTCAAAGCCTTCATTGCGGCTGAACACGTTGTTTGTGATGACCAGCCTGGAGTCACTCTCCCCCTCTCGAAGCAACTCTACCTCTAACACACGCAGTATTGTTTGTTCCCTATCCAGTGTTGCGGCGATTTCAATACCCAACTTGTTTCCGGTGATGGAATTTGCCTCAACACGCGTGCCGAGACCCGAGAGAAAGAGCTTCACCGCTGTACCGTTGTCCACCATGGAGTTTTCCACGACCGTGTTCAGAGGGGAGGAAGCAAGCAAAACGCCCACACCGTTTCCCTCGAGCCTGTTTCCTCCGATCAAATTATTCTTCGCCAAGTTGAGCAATGAAACACCTTCCTCGGAGCTGTCGGTAATCACATTGCGCAGAAGCTGGTTTTCTCTTGCCCCAATAAGAGCAACTCCAAAGGGGTTGTCTGTAACAAGGTTATCCAAGAACAGATTGCCTCCCGATTGCTCTAACACCATGCCGGCAAGCGAGTTCCCTCTCACGGTGTTCCTGAGCAACCGAGTCCTGCNGGTATAGGTTGCTTCCGCGCCTATTACATTTCTCTCAAGGTGGTTAAAGAGAACGAGGTTACCGGTCGTGCTCTCCAGCGAGAGCCCAGGACCCGCGCAGGCAGTGATTACGTTGTCGCGAATGGTGTTACTCTCTCCCCCCAGAAGGGCGATTCCTACCTTCTTGCACGTGCTGACGGCGTTATCAGCAATNGTGTTCTGATCAGACTCATAAGCCTGAATCCCTCTTTCAGCTGAGTTGGTAATCTGGTTCTCACTCACTGTGTTGTCCTTTGCCGACTGTAACAAGATGCCTATCGCACACTGATCAATCGCGCTCTTGGCAACTGAGTTTCCGGCAGAATGCAAGATTTCTATTCCGCTTATAGTGCACCGTTTAAGTTGGCAGGAGAGAATCTCGTTTTCATCGCAGTCCTCAGCCAAGGAGACCCCTACCTGAACATCGGTCACGGTTACTTCCTCGATCAGGTTCGCCCACGAACCGGTGAGTGCGATTCCCGTACGCGCTGGTCCCACTATNCGGATATCTCGAAAGACACCACCTCCGGAAGATGCGATTTCGATGCCGGTGTCGGTGACATCAAGGTCGAGGTTAGTCAAAGTGACGCCGTAGGCGCCGACCAGCTCCACCCCTACGTGCACTCCTACGACAGAGATGTCTGTCAGCAAGGCTTGAGCGGCATCCCGAATCCTTAGACCGACTTCCCCACCCTCGATGGTGAAGCCGTGCACCGTCACCCCATCAGCGCGGATGAGAATAGCCGG
>MTNI01000023.1 GCA_002011415.1 Candidatus Acetothermia bacterium JdFR-47 | reverse complement strand
AAGGTGTAGATACGCCCTTCCGGGCCGACGAGCTGGGCGAGGAGAACGGTGAACGCCCCCGATCCGGTCCCCATCTCCACCACTCGCGCCCCGGGGAAGAGATCCAGGGCGAAGACTAACCACCCCGCGTCCTTGGGGTAGACGATCTGGGTACGGCGGCGCACCTTCATCATCCGCTCCGCTACCCGAGGCCGAAAGGCGAAGAAGCGGTGGCCGGTGCTCGTAACGATCTCCGTGCCCTCGGGCCGACCGGCCAGCTCGTCGTGAGGGATCGCCCCCCGATGGGTATGAAGCACCCCGCCCTCCTCCAAGGTGACGAGGAAGGTGCGGCCCTTCCCCTCCTCCCATAGGAGGACGGCCTCCCCGTACTCAAGCGGGCGTGCCATGGGACACCCTCTCCTTGAGCCGGCAAAACCGGCAAAGTCCGTCGGCCGCGGTGGGCATACCGCAACTCGGGCAGTCCTGGAGGACCACCGGCTCGGGCGGCCGGAACCGGTTGCGGACCTTCAGGAACTGGCGCAAGAACGAGATCTTCGTGGCGGGGTACCGGTCCTCGAGCTGATTCAAGACACCTTTGAACACGATGGACCGGGCCCCCTCCGCATGGGGGCAGTCCTCGTAGAGGTAGCGAATCCCCGTGATCAAACAGTAGGCAGCCATCTCCCGCTCGGAGAGGAATACAAGCGGTTTCACCTTGCGTACTAGTTTCCCCTCCCCGGGGAGGACCGGGTACTGGCGGGTCAGGTATCCCTCGTCCCAACGCAGTACGTTCCCGAGCAGGGTAGCCGCCTCGTCGTCTAGGTTGTGGCCCGTGGCCAAGGCTTGATACCCCCCCTCCCAGGCGGCCCGGTTCATGAGATATCGCTTGACCGTGCCGCACAGGGAGCAGGTCTTCCCCCGAGCAAGCCGAGTGAGCTCATCCAGAGTGGCCCCAAGCTCCTCCTTCAGGGATAACACATGCAAGGTAAGCCCCTGCCCGCGGGCGAAGTCCTCCGAGACCTGACGGGAGCGGGTAGAGTACTCCTCAATCCCAAGGTCGATGTAAAGGCCATCCGCCTGGTAGCCGAGCTTCGCCAGGATGTGCCATAAGGCGAGGGAGTCCTTGCCCCCGGAAATGGCCACTAACACCCGCTCTTCGGGGGAAAACATACGGAAGCGCCGGATGGCTCCTGCAACCTCCTTCTCCACCCGGGTCACGAGGTGTTCCGGACACAGGCGTAAGTTGGCATGGCGCAGCTTTATGACGGCCGCCCTGCCACAAACCGAGCACCGCATCTCAGACCGCCTCCCAAATGGGGGCTTCCAGAAAATTCGATAACTTTCCGAAGCTTCTAACCACCCGAGATCACGTCCACCAGCTCCAGCTCCTCCCCCTCCGCTAGCCGGTGCGACAGGGGCACGATCCTGCCATCCTTCACCGCCAACACGGTCTCCGGCAGGATGCCCAGCTCCCGCAGGGCCTCCTCAAGCGTCCTTCCTGCCTGAACGGTGTAAGTCTCTTCCTTTCGCCTTAGAACGACCATTTCACATCCTCACCTGGGTGATAAAGGCCCCAGAGTTTATCATGCAGGAGCACTCAGGCGGGGCCGTCAGGAAGGAGGAGTCAAGTGAAGGTAGAGCTCATCGCAATCACCCAGGACCCGGAGGCTTTGATCGCCCGCTGTGCACGGGTATCGCACCGGTCCGAAGACCGGGCATCCCCGGAAGCGGACGCCAAGCTCATCCGGCGGCTGATCGAGCTTGGGCACGAGTCGGTGCTGGAGTTCGCAAGCGCCACCTTCCTCATCGAGGGGATCTCTCGGGCGGCGGCCAACCAGCTCACGCGGCATCGGCTGGCGAGCTTCGTGCAGGAATCCCAACGCTACGTGGACGTGCGGGACCGGGCGCTAGTTCGGCCTCCCAGCTTCTCAAAGGAGGCCTGGCAAAAGGCCTCAGAGCTTTATAGGCAAGCGCTGGACCTCTACGACGAGCTCGTCGGGAAGGGAGTGCCCAAGGAGGATGCCCGTTTCATCCTCCCCATCGGGGCGGAGACGCGTCTCGTAATGTGCGCTAACTTCCGCGAGCTCCGCCACATCATCCGGCTGCGCGGCTCCAAAGCGGCCCAGTGGGAGATCAGGAGCCTGGCAGCGAGCCTCCTTGAGATCCTGCGCGGAGAGGCGCCCAACGTATTTTACGACCTGGAGGTGGAGGCATGAGTTTTTCGCTCCTTTCGGACCGCGAGATCGCCGCCCTGTGTCAGGGCGAGCGCCCGATGATCGAGCCGTTCGTCCCCCGCCAGGAGGGGAAGCCCTCCTACGGACTTGGGTCGTTCGGCTACGACCTGCGCTTGGGGAGGAAGTTCCTGGTGCCGCTGGGCGGCGTGAACGCGGTCCTGGACCCGGTGGACTTTCCCAAGACTCTGTTCCGGGAGATCGAGGCCGAGCGTGTGTTCGAGCTTGCCCCCCACTCCCAAGTCCTGGCCGAGTCGGTGGAGATCTTCCACATGCCGGAAGATGTGATGGGCGTGTGCTGGGGGAAGTCGAGCTACGCCCGCTGCGGCCTTTTGGTGAACGTGACGCCGCTTGAGCCGGGCTGGCGAGGCAGGCTCACCATCGAGCTCGCCAACCTCTCGCCGCTTCCCATCCGCCTCCACGTGGGACAGGGGATCGCCCAGGTCGTGTTTTTCCGGGGCAAAAGGCCCCGCCGTACCTACGGGGAGAAGGAAGCCGGGGGCATTTACCAAGACCAGCCTGGGGTTACCCTGCCCCGCTAAAATGGGTCGCGCCCCATTTGGGGCAGCCCAAAAGGAGGTGGGACATGCGGAAGGCAGTGCTGGGCCTTCTGGCGGGATTTTTGCTACTAGGGACTCTAGGAGCGGCGGCGGAGCTGCGGTTCCTGGGGGAGCTGACCATCCCCACCGAGACCTGGACCTACGGCACCATGCCGGTGGGGGAGATCTCAGGGCTCGCCTACAACCCCGACCTTGGCGTCTATTACGGGATCTGCGACAACCGGGGTAAGTACCCAGATGAGGAGGGCACTGCCGGGCGGCTTTACACCCTCGCGATCGACTTCGGCTGCTGCGGGATCTACGGGGTAAAGGTATTGGGGGTGACCTTCCTCGACTCCGACCCAGCCGCCCCCGGGGTGCAGCCCTACGGCCCAAGCGAGGTGGACGCCGAGGAAGTGGTCCTCACCCCGGACGGCAGGCTCATCATCTCTTCGGAGCGGGACCTGGAGAACCGCCCCTGGATCAGGATCTTCGCCCTGGACGGGGTGATGCTCGGCGAGATCCCGGTGCCGGAGGTGTTCATGCCCGGGGAGGGCAAGGGCGTCCGCAAGAACCTGGCCTTCGAGGCGATGACCATCACTCCGGATGGGAACACCCTGTTCGTCGCGAACGAACAGGCCCTGGCACAGGATGGGCCCACGTCCACCGTGGACCATGGCACCACCGTGCGCATCATCCAGTACGACCTCTCGGGCGAGACGCCGGTGGAGGTGGCCGAATACGCCTACGTCACCGAGCCCATCTTCGCCTCCCCGCATGATACCTACGCCGACAACGGCGTCCCCGCCATGCTGTACGTGAAGCACATCCTGCCCGAATACGACCTGCTGGTAGTGGAGCGAGCCTACGTGAGCGGGGTGGGGAACGACATCAAGGTGTTCGGGGTGAAGCTCGCCGAGGCGGACGACGTCAAGGACATAGAAGCCCTCCCGTTCCCGTTCCCTGGGAAAGCGGTGGAGAAAACGTTGCTCCTTAGGATCTCGGCTATCCCGGAGTACTCGGATATCCCGGTGAAGCCAGACAACATCGAGGCCATCTGTCTGGGGCCAGTGCTCCCGAATGGCAAACCCTCCCTGATCCTGGCGAGCGACAACAACTACAACCCCCACCAGCGGAACCTGTTCCTGGCCTTCGAGGTGCTTCCGTAAGCTCTAGGGCTTAGGCAGAG
>MTNI01000038.1 GCA_002011415.1 Candidatus Acetothermia bacterium JdFR-47 | reverse complement strand
AAGCCCGACCAGCTGTTCGGCAAGCGTGGAAAGCACGGTCTCGTGTATGTGAACAGGTCCTGGGACGAGGTGCGGACTTGGATCGAGGAGCACCGAGGGAAACGGGTCACGATCGGGAAGGTGGAGGGGACCTTGACCCACTTCTTGGTGGAGCCCTTCGTCCCCCACGCCCCCGAGGAGGAGCATTACCTCGCCATGACCACTGGCGACGAGGGGGACACCGTGTACATGTCCGCCGCAGGGGGCGTAGACATCGAAGAAACTTGGGANCGGGTGGCGGAGGTGAAAATTCCNGTGGCCGCTTCACCCGAGGAGGCCGCTCGCCTCATCCAGGAGGCCGTGCCCGAGGGGATCGGGGACCGCGAGAGGTTTGGGGAGCTCGCCTGCGGGCTCTACCGCCTGTTCTGCGACCTCCACTTCACGTACCTCGAGATCAACCCGGTGGTCCTCAAAGGGGACGAGGTCTTCCCCCTGGACCTGGTGGCGCGCCTGGACGACACCGCCCAGTTCCTGGTAGGGANGAAGTGGGGGGAGATCGAGTTCCCCGCCCCGTTCGGCCGGGAGCTCACCCTGGAGGAGCGCTTCGTCAAGGAGCTGGATGAGAAGTCCGGGGCCTCCCTCAAGCTCACTGTCTTGAACCCGAAAGGTCGGGTATGGACCCTGGTCGCAGGGGGCGGGGCCTCGGTGGTGTACGCCGATACCATCGCGGACCTCGGGTACGCCGAGGAGCTCGCCAACTACGGCGAGTACTCCGGCAACCCCACCACCTCCGAGACCTACGCCTACGCCCGCACAGTCCTCGACCTCATGACTAGGGCCCCGGATCCGGAAGGGCGCCCGAAGGTCCTCATCATCGGTGGAGGAATAGCCAACTTCACGGACGTCTCCAAGACGTTCGACGGGATCATCCAGGCCCTAAAGGAGTACGCTGATNGTCTTAGGGCGGTAGGGGTCAAGATCTACGTGCGCCGCGGCGGGCCCGGCTACCAGGAAGGCCTGGCGAAGATCAAGCGGGCCTGCAAGGAGCTGGGCCTCCCCTGTGAGGCCTACGGCCCGGAGCTCCACATGACGGCCATCGTGCCCATGGCCCTGAAGGAGTGACGAGATGAAGCCGGATTACCTTCTGTTTGACCGCGACACCCNGGCCATCTTCTGGGGGCTTCACGCCGCCCCCATCCAGCGGATGCTCGATTACGACTACATCGTGGGGAGGGACCGCCCCAGCATCGCGGCCATCGTCGCCCCCACCCGGGACCTCAAGTTCCACAAGTGCTTCTTCGGGACCGAGGAGATTCTGATCCCGGTGTACCGTTCCGTTGAGGCCGCGGCGGCCGCTCACCCGGAGGCGGACGTGATGGTCAACTTCGCCTCCTTCCGCACCGCCTACGGGGAGACGCTGGCGGCCCTGGAGACGGAGACCATCCGCACCGTGGCNGTGATCGCCGAGGGGATCCCGGAGCGCCTTTCCCGGGAGATGCGCGAGCGCGCCAAGGAGCTGGGCAAGGTCATCATCGGCCCGGCCACCGTGGGCGGGGTCGCCGCCGGGGCCTTCCGCATCGGGAACTCCGGCGGCACCATCGAGGCCATCGTGGCCGCCAAACTCCACCGCCCCGGCTCGGTGGGCCTGGTCACCCGCTCCGGGGGCCTGTTCAACGAGCTCGCGAGCGTCATTGCCCGGAACGCCGACGGGATCGTGGAGGGGATTGCGATCGGCGGGGACCGCTTCCCGGGCTCGGATTTCCTGGATCACCTCAGGCGATACGAGGAAAACCCCCAGGTAAAGTTCCACGTCATGCTGGGGGAGATCGGGGGGACCTTGGAGTCCCGGGTGATCGAGGCCCTGGAGCGGGGCGAGATAAAGAAGCCACTCATCGCCTGGTGCATCGGGACCTGCGCCGATCTCTTCCCCGGGGAGGTTCAGTTCGGGCACGCTGGGGCCAAGGCCGGCTCCCGAGGGGAGACCGCCCGGGCCAAGAACGAGGCCTTAAAGGCCGCCGGGGCACGTGTGCCGAGCTCGTTCGACGAGCTCCCCGCCCTCATCCGCACCACCTACGAGGAGCTGAAAGCGAAGGGCGAGATAGGGGAGATCGCAGAGCCACAGGTGCCGGAGCTCCCCCTGGACTATGCCGTCGCCGTGAAGGCGGGCAAGGTCCGCCGCCCTCGCAACTTCATCTGCACCATCTCCGACGACCGGGGAGAGGAGCCCACCTACTGCGGGGTGCCCATGTCCGAGGTCATCGAGGGGGGCTATTCCATCGGCGATGTGATCTCGCTCCTCTGGTTCAAACGCCGTTTCCCCAAGTGGGCCACGGACTTCATCGAGATGGTGCTTAAGATCGTGGCCGACCACGGCCCGGCCGTCTCCGGGGCCCACAACGCCCGTGTGGCCGCCCGGGCCGGGAAGGACCTCGTCTCGTCCCTGGCCTCGGGGNTGCTCACCATCGGGCCCCGGTTCGGCGGNGCCATCGACGGGGCGGCTCACTACTTCAAGTGGGCGAAAGAACAGGGTCTCGCGCCGGATGAGTTCGTGGAGCGGATGAAGCGGGAGGGCAAGCTCATCCCGGGGATCGGCCACCGCATAAAGTCCGTGCGCAACCCCGACAAGCGCGTCGAGCTCCTCAAGGCCTATGCGCGCAAGCACTTCCCAGCGGTGGAGCTCCTGGACTACGCCCTGGAGGTAGAAAAGGTCACCACGGCCAAGCGTGAGAATTTGATCTTGAACGTGGACGGCACCATCGGGGTCCTGTTCGTGGACTTACTCGCGAGCCTGGGCTACAGCTCCAAGGAGATCGACGAGGTGATCNAGGCCGGGGCGTTGAACGGCCTGTTCGTCCTGGGGCGCTCCATCGGGTTCATCGGCCATATCCTCGATGAGAAGCGCCTTGCGATGCCGCTCTATCGCCACCCCTGGGATGACATCTTGTACGCGGTGAAGCGCCCTGGGGATTAGGGAACCTGGGGGGTGGGGGCCGTGTACCTTAGAATAGCGAAGTTTGAGGGCGTCCAAAGGAGGGGATGTATGCGAAAGTGGCTGATCTTAGCGCTAACGGTTGGGGCATTTGGGGTCGCCGCGGTTTGTGGGCCCATCCTTTCGGTGTCCCCTGAGGTTTACGACTTCGGCGAGGTGGCCGAGGGGCTGCTCGTGCGGGCTGTGTTTACGTTGACCAACACCGGCGATGCGCCGCTCGTGTTCACCCGCCAGCCCTCCACGTCCTGTGGGTGCACGAGCGCCCCGCTTCCCAAGATGGAACTCGCTCCCGGGGAGTCGGTGGAGCTCGTGGCCATGTTCGACTCTACCGGCTTCGGGGGGCACGCGGTTAGGAAGTACGTGTACGTCTACTCCAACGACCCCACCGGGGAGCGGAAGACCCTCACCATCACCGGGTACGTCCGCGATGCCGCCCCCTACGAGGGTTCGGCCTCGACCCTTTACTACGGGTTTTACCTCATGATCGACCTCCGGTCCCCCGAGGAGTACGTCCGGGGGCACCTCTTGGGGGCGGTCAACATTCCTTTCTCCGAGCTCTCCCAGTGGCTCGATCGGCTGCCCAAACGGTTTACGATCTATCTCTACGACACGACGGGCCAGCAAGCGGCCCAGGCGGCCCGGATGCTCCAGGACGCGGGCTTCGCCGCCGTGCGGGCGATCTCCGGGGGCCTGGTGGGCTGGTGGAATGAGGTGGGGGACGCTTTCTTCGTCTGGGGCGAGGGAGTAGAGAAGACCCCGCCCTCCGGCGCCCCTTACTACGGGGGCTACGCGGTGAAGCCCCAGTACATTGTGCGGAGCTACCAGCTCGTGGTCGACCTGCGGGCCCCGGAGGCGTACGCGGCCGGGCACTTCCCCGGGGCGGTGAACGTGGCGTTGAACGACCTCACCACCTGGGTGACGACCCTGCCGAGCGAGGGCGGGTTCGGGAGGCTGTACATCTGGTGCGTGGACGAAGACGGGAC
>MTNI01000011.1 GCA_002011415.1 Candidatus Acetothermia bacterium JdFR-47 | reverse complement strand
GAGGAGCTGGAAAAGTCCGAACCCACGGCGGGGTCGATGTACGTGGGCCAGGCAAAGGTGACCCTGAGGACGCGCTCGCCCTCGGCCCACGCCACCAAGCTAAAGCCCACCACAACCAAACTCAAAATGCCTACCAGCAAACTGCGCCGCATACCTTCCACCTCCAAAGTGACACTGCCTTTAAAAAGCCTCGACCCTTTTCCTTCCCNCCTTCCTCGTTTGCGCTTGGACTATCACCCCCCTCCCTCCTCTTTCGGAGTCATGTGGTCCACAAGGGCATCGACCAGGCTGTCCAGGAAATCCCGGAACTCCCCGGCCTCCCTCACAACGGAGTACTTGCCGGCCTCAATTCGTTCGCGCAGGAGAGATAAACGAGGGCTGNCGAGCCCCTCATCCTCCAGGATGGCGATCAGCCGGCTGGCAGCGTCCACCAGCCGAAACGGCCCGTACAGAGGTGTCTCATCGAGNAGGTTCCGCCCGCTGGTCACCATGTACCCCACGAGCTCGTAAAGCCGCTGCTCAAGCTCAGCCCGCTGCACCGTACACCTCGAACGACACCACATCCCGACGGCGGCGGGGAGGCGGGGGCACCTCCTCCGGCCAGCCCACGGAGACGAGGANCACCGGTTCCATCCCTTCGGGAAGCCCCAGGAGCCGCGCCACCGCCCGCTTGTGGAAGGAAGCGATCACACAGGTGCCCAGGCCAGCGTCATGCGCGGCGAGGAGGATGTTCTGGGCTGCCATGGCCGCGTCCACCGGGGCTAAGAAGCTCGCACCCAGCTCCCCGCCCTTCCTCCGGGCCTCCTCAAGGTCCTGACAAATGACGATGACCGCCGGTGGGTCACCGAGAAGTCCCGGACTCACCGTCTTTATCCTGCGGAGCTGCTCTGGGTCGGTGATCACCACGAAATGCCAGGTCTGGGCGTTCCCCCCCGAGGGGGCCCAGATGGCCGCCTCGACGAGCCGCTCGAGGAGCTCCCGCTCCACAGGGCGGGGGAGGAAACTGCGCACGCTGCGGCGCCCCCGGATCGCTTCCCACACTTCCACCTTCAGCCTCCCCGCAGCCTTCGCGTCTCTGCCTCGTCGATCCGAGGGGGATCGCCTACGATGGCCACCCCGTAGACCTCCCGGGCCGTCTCCCGGCTTACGTAGCCATCGAGCACGTCCTCGAGCACCGCCTGGGGATCGCGCTTCCTGGGGTCGCCATAGCCGCCGCCCATCCCGGTGATGAACCGCACCACGTCTCCCCGCTTGAGCTCCCGGTTGGAAAACCGCCCCTGCCGCTCCACCTTCCCGTCGGTGGTGCGGATCTCCACCTCGTTGGGAGTGCCCGGATGCCCCCCGGCCAGGCCCCAGGGGGGGAACTTGTTGCGCCCAAAGCTGGCGGTGACGTAGGCCTTGGAGTTGGTGATGCGGTAATCCTTGATGAGGCCGAAACCACCGCGCCACTGGCCGTGTCCCCCGTCGGCGATGTTCAGGGCGTACTGGTCCACGATCAGGGGGTAGCGGGTTTCCGCCACTTCGATGGACAGCACATACGTCTCCCCGTCCCCGGAGCACACGAGGCCACACTCACCGTCCTTGCCCTTGCCGGCTCCCCAACCACCGGCGTTGGGCTCAACCGAGAAGAACCACTCGCCTGTCCGGTCATCGATCCCACTCACGATGGTCCCGCAGACGCTGAGGAAGTGGCCGGCGGTGATGCGGTCGGGCATCGCCTCCGCCAGGGCTTTCCACACCACGTCGCCGGCATAGCTGTCCGACTCCCAATACGTACTGACCGGGGCGGGCGGCTTGGGGTTGAACACGCAGTCCTCCGGCACGATGACCTTGAGCGGGGCGAAGAAGCCCTCGTTGGTGTCCGCATGGGGTCCGACCACGGCCTTGTAGGCGAACTTGGCGGTACTGAGGAGTGCGGAAAGCGGAGTGTTGATCGGCCCCCGACAGGTCTTCCCCGTGCCCGTGTAGTCGATGATGAACTCCTCGTCGGTGATGGTGACCTTCACCTTCACGAGCACGGGATCCCCTCCCAGGCCATCGTCGTCGATGTACTCCTCCGCGGTGAACTCCCCCTTGGGGAGCTTCTTGAGCTGCGCCAGGGCCTCCTGCCGGCCCTGCTCGAGGTAGATCTCAATGGCCGCGAGCACCGTGTCGAGCCCGTATTTGTCGCAGATCTGGATCACACGCCGGGCCGCCACCTGGAGCGAGGCGGCCTGAGCNCGCATGTCGCCCAGGGTCATGTCAGGAATACGGCTGTTGCGGGCGATGATGTCCACGATGCCCTGGCACTCCTGCCCCTTCTCGTAGAGCTTCACCGCGGGAAAGATCAGCCCCTCTTGGTAGACCTCCGTTGCGCTGGGGGTCCAGCTTCCCGGCTCCATCCCCCCGATGTCGTTCCAGTGGGCCTTGTTGGCCGCAAACATGATCAGCTTCCCCCGGTAGAAAATCGGCATGACGAGCACGACGTCGTTCTGATGGGTAGCCCCTCCCATGTAGGGGTCGTTGATGATGATCACGTCACCTTCATCCAGGCCGTCCTCCCCGAACTTCTTAACCACGTCCCGGACCGCATCGCCCAAGACGCCGATGAAGGGAGGGATCCCGTTGGCCTGGGCTATCAGCCTGCCCTGGGCATCGGTCAACGCCACCCCGTAATCCAACACTTCGTAGATGACCGAGCTTTTGGCCGTCCGCCCAAGGGCCACGAACATCTGCTCGGCTGCCGAGATGAGGGCTCGCTTGATCACCTCAACGGTGAACGGATCCATCCCGGTTTTGACCGTCACCTCGCCACCTCCGTGATGATCAAGTAGCCGCGTTCGTCCACCACCACCTGCTGATCCGGGCAGACGACCGTGGTGCAGGCTGGCTCCTCGATGATTGCCGGCCCCAGTATCGGCTCCCCTGGCGGGATCAGGTCACGTTCGTAGATCTTGCTCGGCACCATCCCCAGCTCCTCGAAGTAAACCTGACGTTCCCCCTTGAAGGCCCGGTCCATGTCACGCCCTTCCCCCTCCAGGGGTTTGAGTTCGGGTTTTTCCACCTCGCCCCAACCCACCACGTGGAAGTTCACGATCTCCACCGGGTCGTCCAGGCGGAAGGAGTAGGCCTTCTCGTGGAGCTCGTGGAACTTCTCGATGACGAGCTCCAAGCGCCCCTTCGCCAAGGCCTCCTCGGGCACGGGGGTGCGCACGGTGTGCTCCTGCCCCTTGTAACGGAGGTCCAGGAACCTCTCGATCCACACCTTCTCCAGGGGGAACCCTTCTTCCTGGAACTGTCGCTCGGCATCCTCCTGGAGNACGGAGAACACCTGAGCGATCTCCTCGATCCTTTCCTCGACGCATGCCATGACGTGNGTGCGGATGAAGTCGTGCCTGAGGTTAGTCATCAGCATCCCCCAAGCCGAGAACTGGCCGGGAGCACGGGGGACGATCACCTTNTTCATCCGGAGTTCNCGGGCCAGGGTNGCCCCGTGGAGCCCGCCGGCCCCACCGTAGGCCACCAGGGTGAAGTCCCGGGGATCGTAGCCTCGCTCGATGCTCACCCTCTCCAACGCCGCCCGCATGTTGGCGTTGGCCAGGCGAATGATCCCCATGGCCGCCTCGATCGGGGAAAGCCCAAACGGCTCGGCCACCTTGCGGATCGCCTCCTCGGCGCGGGCCACGTCGAGGCGCATCTGTCCGCCCAAGAAGTAGTCGGGGTTGAGCCTGCCGGTGAGGAGATTGGCATCGGTGACGGTGGGCTCGGTGCCCCCCAGGCCATAGCAGGCGGGCCCTGGATCGGCGCCGGCGCTCTTGGGCCCCACGTGCAGGGCACCACCGGCGTCTATCCAGGCAATGGACCCTCCGCCTGCGCCGACCTCCACGATGTCCACCACCGGGATCTTGAGGGGATAGCCAGCCCAGGTAGCCGTCTTCTCGATGTGATAATCGGTGTTGATCTTGAGCTGTCC
>MTNI01000104.1 GCA_002011415.1 Candidatus Acetothermia bacterium JdFR-47 | reverse complement strand
ACGTAGTCCGCCCCTGCCTCCTCAGCCTCCCTGATCTTCTCCCCGCGGGCGAACACCAGTACCCGCACCGTCTTTCCGGTCCCGTGGGGGAGGGAACAGGTGCCGCGCACCATGTGCTGAGAGGGGTTGATCCCCAAGTTAAACGCGGCCTCCGCGGTCTCCGGGAACTTGGCGCTCGCCAGCTTCTTCATCAGCTCGATGGCCTCCCGCACTGGATAGACACGCTCGCGGTCGAGCGTGGCAACCAACTCGCGGTACCTACGGCTCCTCTTCACTGTACCACCTCGATCCCCATGTTCTTGGCCGTGCCCAGCACCGTGCGGATCGCCGCCTCCAGGTCATCGGTGTTGAGGTCGGGAAGCTTCCGCTCGGCGATGCGCCGGACCTGNTCCATGGTCACCTTGCCCACTTTCATCCGGTTGGGCTCGGGTGAACCCTTGTCGATCCCCGCCGCCTTCTTGAGAAGCACCGACACCGGAGGCTGCTTGAGCACGAAGTCGAACGACCGGTCTTGATAGACGGTGATCTCCACCGGGATGATGAGGCCAGGCTCCTCGTTCTTGGTGGCCTCATTGAACCGCTTGCAAAAATCCATGATGTTGACCTTGTGTTCACCGAGGGCCGGCCCCACAGGCGGAGCGGGGTTGGCCTGGCCAGCCGGAATCTGGAGCTTGATCTTAGCAACTACGTTTTTGGCCATAGCGCCTCCTTAGATCCTCTCGATGCCGTCGAAGCCAACGCGTACCGGGGTTTCGCGGCCGAAGATCTTCACCATCACCACGACCTCTTCGGCCTCCTTGTCGATCTCCTTGATCTCCCCGGTGAAGTCGGCGAACGGCCCTTCCACGATCTGCACGACCTCGCCGACCTCGAACTCTACCTCCACCTTCGGCGCCTTGGCCTTGGGCTCCGCCACCGGCACCTCCTCAAGGCCAGCCTTGCGCTGGATAAGGAGCATCTCCCGTCCCTCGATGGGGATGGGACGGAAGCGTGAGCCCACGAACCTCACCGAGCCCTCGAGCCCACGGAGGAGCTCGAACATCTGCGCTTCGTCCAGGCCCATCTTCGCGAACACGTAACCAGGAATAAGGCGCCTTTTCTCAATCCTTTGTACCGAGACCACACGCTTGTCCTTATACTCCTTAACTTTTACCAAGCCCGTGGCCCGGGAATAGATCTTGTGCTCCCGCTCGATCTCCGCCCCCGCTGGGAGTTCCTGCCCCTCCTTCAAGCGCGGGGGGAGGTACACCTCGGGGATGAGCCGTCGTTCCTCAGTGCCGTCCTCGTAGCGGAGGGTCACCCGCCTGACCCGCTCCCGGGCGACAATTTGTCCCTTAACGTCGATCAAGTACCGCTCATCGGCGTCAGGGGTGAGAGGGATCCCCGGGCGCACCCGTTCCCCCACCCGGATGTCCCGCCTGAGCCCCTTCGCCTGGGGGACGAGGTACTCCACCTCCGAACGGTTAGTGAGCTCCACGATGACCCGCCACAAGGGCTCGATCTTCACCACGGTAGCCGCCCGCTCCAAGTGCTTGGGGGGGCGGCGGGCGATGAGATCCCCCCTTTGGATCCTCTCGTTGGTCTTGACGAATAGCTCGTACTCGTAGGGGATCCGGTATTCACTGGAGCGCCCCCTCCGGGAACGGGAGGTGATCACCTCCTCCACGGGCACGAAGAAGTACTCCTCCCCATCGTGGCGGATAGGTTCGAAATACCGCTCCCACCCGAGCTGGCGTACGCGCTCCTCCAGTTGGCGCTTTACCCGGAGCTCGGAACCCGCATAGGTCTGGATGGCATACCACTTCTTTCGCTGCATAGAAGTTCGACCCTATCCGATGAGGAGGCGCAGGATCTGCTGAAGAACGGCGTCCACCAGGCCCAGGTACAGGCCGAGCACCACCACCATGAAGAAGATGAGCACGGTGAAGGTGATGACCTCCCGCTTGGAAGGCCAGCTCACCCGCTGNACCTCAGCCCTGACAGACACCAAGTACTTACGGATTCTCTCGATCATCCTTCAGCCCCCTGGCATTTACCCTACGAGAGCCTCGCTCTCGTAGGGACCCCAGTGGCAGGCCCGGGAGGACTCGAACCCCCAACCTGCGGATTTGGAGTCCGCCGCTCTGCCAATTGAGCTACGGGCCTAAAGCCCCGCGAAACCACTCTATTTTCGCGGGGACCCCAAAACTATACCGGGGTCCCCGAAGGGCCACAAGGCCCTTCGGGGCGCATCACACCTCTTTGTGTAAGGTGTGCTTCCTGCACCACTTACAGTACTTGCGCAGGGAAAGCTTCTCCCTCATATTGTTCCGATTCCGACGGGTGTGGTAATTCCGCCGTCCACAATCGGAACAGGCCAACGTCACGTGCAGTACGATGTCTTTTTTTGCCATCCTACTTCAGGATCTTGGTCACCACCCCGGCGCCGACGGTGCGACCGCCCTCGCGAATGGCGAACCTAAGCCCCTCCTCCATGGCGATGTGCTTGAGGAGCTTGCACTTGAGGTTGTCGACGTTGTCGCCGGGCATGACCATCTCCACACCCTCAGGCAGCTCAATCTCACCGGTGACGTCGGTGGTCCGGAAGTAGAACTGAGGCTTGTACCCGGTGAAGAACGGGGTGTGGCGCCCGCCCTCCTCCTTGGAGAGGACGTACACCTGNGCCAGGAACTCGGTGTGCGGGGTAATGGATCCCGGCGCAGCCAATACCTGACCGCGCTCCACCTCGTCCTTCTCGATACCCCTGAGAAGCACACCCACGTTGTCCCCAGCGATGGCCTCGTCCAGGATCTTGTTGAACATCTCGATGGAGGTGGCCACCGTCTTCCTGATCTCGTCGGTGAGACCTACGATCTCCACCTCGTCACCTGGGCGCAGGCGACCCCGCTCCACACGGCCGGTCACCACGGTCCCGCGTCCCTTGATGGAGAAGATGTCCTCAATGGGCATGAGGAAGGGCTTGTCCTCCTCACGCTTGGGAAGCGGGATGTAGGTGTCAACGGCCTCCATGAGCTCGAGGATCGGCTGCACCGCGGGGTCATCCAAGGACTCCGCCTGAAGCGCCTTCAAAGCCGACCCCCGGATCACCGGGATCTCGTCGCCGGGGAAGTCGTACTCGTTGAGGAGCTCACGCACCTCCATCTCCACCAGGTCCACGAGCTCGGGATCGTCCACCAGGTCNACCTTGTTCAGGAACACGACGATAGCGGGCACGTTCACCTGGCGCGCCAGAAGCACGTGCTCTCGGGTCTGGGGCATGGGACCGTCGGCAGCCGATACCACCAGGATCGCCCCGTCCATCTGAGCGGCNCCGGTGATCATGTTCTTGATGTAGTCAGCGTGGCCCGGGCAGTCGATGTGAGCGTAGTGGCGGTTCTCGGTCTCATACTCGACGTGAGCGACGTTCACCGTCAGGATCTTCGTCTCGTCCCGGCGGAACAGCTTCGCGTCGGCCTTGGCCACCTCGTCGTATGACCGCTCCTTGGCCAGCCCCTTCATCGCGAGCACCTTGGTGATGGCCGAGGTCAACGTGGTTTTGCCATGGTCGATGTGACCGATGGTGCCCACGTTGAGGTGCGGCTTTGTCCGTACAAATTGCTCCTTTGCCATCCTTCAACCTCCTTGCAGTGGCCCTTGCCAAAAATTATGTGATGTCCGGGGTTTGGCCACGCCCCTTCCACCTGGAGCCCGCGGTCGGATTCGAACCGACGACCTTCCCATTACCAGCGGGATGCTCTGCCTGCTGAGCTACACGGGCTCGATTGCAAAGTTTAACCCACCGGCACGCACAAGCAACCCCGCACAGTTCAAGAACCCCACGAAAACCACGAGGGTCGTGGGGTGAGTCTTATTTGGTGGAGGGGGAGGGATTCGAACCCCCGAAGGCCTAAAGCCGCCGGGTTTACAGCCCGGTGCGTTTGACCGCTTCGCTACCCCTCCTCTTTTTTCTTCCCCGCGGAAGCT
>MTNI01000148.1 GCA_002011415.1 Candidatus Acetothermia bacterium JdFR-47 | reverse complement strand
GGGGTCAAGCTGAGGGTGAGCTTGGGTGTCCCCTCCCAAGAGGCATCGATCTCCCCCGACAGGCGACCCCACGGCGAGGAGAAGAGGTCGACGATGTCCCATCTCCCGCGCAAGGTGGTGGAAACGCCCTCGTCCTGGTACCGGGCCGTGAAGCCTATGCCGTGGGCGTCCGTGGATCCGGTACCCCCGATGGCCTGGTACCCAGGCCATCGCGTCCCGGCCTCCACCGATAGATCCCAGCCGCCCATCTGGCGGGACAGGGAAAGCCTCCCAGTGAGGCCCCGGGCGGTGTGCTCCCGCGCCGGGGCGTCCCGAAAGTGTCCCAGGTCCCTGCCCTCGATGTGGGTCACGTCCTGGCCAAATCGCTCCGGATCGGGATCAAGGCGCCACACGTCGAGCTGGTAATCCCCGCTTGCCCGGGTGCCGGCCCATAGGGCCTCATTGGCGGCCAGGGCGGTGAACGGCCCCGGGACAATGGGCCCGGGCTGTGACTCGGAGGAAAGCCCCTCCTCCCCAGCCCACCACAGCTCGCCGTCCCAGAAGGCCAGGGAATAGACCGGGGTCCCTGCCGCCAACCACCCCGACCCCACACCGTCCCGCAGCACCCGGATCCCCTGGGCAGTGGCCACGTACAGCGTCCCCTCACGCTCGAGGAGGTCGTACACGGGCCCGGGGATGTCCGGGTCCTTGCGCCAGGTGCCCTCAGTCCGCGTGTAAAGGCCGGTCTCGGTGCCCAAGTACAGGTCGCTCCCTCTCACAAGCAGGGCCAGAGGGCGGGACTCGTCCGGCAGGGTCAGGGTGTCCCAGGCCTCGGGGTCCTCCGCCTCCTCAGGGGAAAAGACCGCCACAGCCTGGTCAGTGGCCAGGTACACCTTCCCCCCGCTCAGCGACAGGACCAAGCCCTCGTCGCCGGGGAAGCCATCCTCCGGGTAGATGCGCACCCAGCTCGACACCCGATCCAGCGGCGCCTCCTCCCACAGGTGCACCACGGTGAAGCCGGAATCCGTGGCGCAGAGAAGCCGGCCCGGCAAGGCAAGGAGGGCGTAAACGGCCCTTCCCCCCAGGCCCTCTGCCCCGCCGTAGCCGTAGAACTCCCCGTCGTGATACACAGTGAGGCCGTCCTGGTGCGCCAGCACCACGTACTCCCCGTCAGGAGCAGAGGCGATGGCGATGTCGTTGATCCGGTTGGGGGCAGCGATCCGCTCGTTGTCGCCCGGCGGGAACACGTTCTCGGAACCGCCTAAGGAGAGCGCGTACTCCCAGCCCCCGGACTCCCCGGACATCCGCAGCCCTGCCACGGTGTGGGTGTTGGGCATGGTGCGACTCGCGGGACCGGGCCGGCCCAGGTCCACCGCCCGGTACACGGAAAGCTCCAGCCCATCGAGCCCCGGGGCGGATAGGGTCGCGCCCAAGAAGGCCCGCTCGTACTCCGTGTATCCCCCCAACCCCCCGCGCTGTCGCTCGAAGTCCACCCGGAGCTCATCGTCCTCGGTGAGCGTGACGAACAACACCAATACCCCAGTCTCGTAGTCGATCGTGTAGTCCGTCCCCCGGGTGAGGAGTTCTCCGTTCAGGTACACCCGCTCGGAACCGGGCACCACAGAGAGCCCCAGCATGAACACGTCCCCGCTCCGCTGGTACTGGAAGGAAACCCGCAGGGCGGCCCCCTCCTGGAAGAAATCGCCGGGGAAATCGATCCTGAGGACGCCTTCCTCAGGGTAAAGGGACCAGTTGAACTGGGAGAAGGCGGGATCGGAGATGGGGCGGAAGTCGCCCTCCCCGGCCGGGCGCAGCCAGATCTCCAACGTCTCGGGGAGCACGTCCCGTTCCCCGAGCAGGAGATAACGGCGCCTCCCCGCCTCAGGAAGGGGATACGCCTCCCCGTCCACCTGGACCTCGGCGTAGGGGAATAAGCCTTGCAGAAACGCCTGTTCGAGCTCGCTCCCCCGCAGGAAGGGGTAGACCTTCCTGTCGGGGCCGGAGAGGTTGTGCAGTTCGTTGTACGCCTCGATGGCCCGCTGCACCCGACGCCGAAGCAGGTCCTCTGGAGAGGTGCGGAGGAGGAACACGTCCCCCTCGTCCCGCAGTACCAGGAAATCCCCCTCCGAGAGGGCCATATCCGGCTCCTTGAGCACATCCCGCAGATAACCCAGGTCGAAGTCCGCCAGGAACCCCCACAATCCCGTCCCCGGGATCAGGGATAGCTTCGCCTCGGAGAACCCTTCCACGAACGGTGCCCGCAGGGGCCAGAAGTAAGCGCCCTCGAGCTGCTGCCGGTACGGGGCCGGCTCCCAGGGCCGCTCCAGATCCTCGTAGGAGAACGTCACCGTGGCCTCGGCGGCCTTCCCCCGGAAGGTGCGCGTCTCGGAGATGCCCTCGAGGCGCGCTGCAAGCCCGGTCAAGGTGTAGTTATCGCCCTGGAAGCTGAGTTTGGCCCCGAGGAGCTTCTTGTTGTACACCCCGAGCTCCCCCCGGCCGACATAGAAGTCGCCCAGCTCCCCGTGCCACGGCCCCCGATCCAGCTTGAGCACGAAGTGCTGAAAGCCCGGGCCGAGTTGATCATCGAAGCTCGCCTCCAGCGTGATGAAGCCGAGCGCCGTCCCGGTGATGTCGGCCCGCAGAGACTGGTCGAGGTAGAGCTGGCCCGGGTAGATGTTCTCCAGGGCCAGGGCCTCTGGATCCCCGATCCCGTACCGGATNCTCCAAGTCTTCTGTCCGGTGACGGAGATGGTGAAAGACTCGGTCTGCACCTGCGCCAAAAGCGGCAGCCCGCACAAGACGAACGCGAGAAAAATGGTCAGATATCTCATCAGAACTCCAAGCGCAAGGAAATTCCAAACGTGGTCGGCAGAGCCGGATGGATCTCGGCCGCCCAGCCCANGTCAAACGTACCCCATTTCACGGTGAAACCAAACGTCAACGCGCCCCCAGCGAATCCCCCTCTGACCCCAAGCCCACCGGCCCACAGCTCGACGCCCAGCCGGACGACTGGGGCCTCCGCCCCCAGGCCGGTGGCGGCAAACGCCACGCTCCCGGCCAGGGGAGAGGAAAGGGGAAGCGGCAGCGCCGCGCCCACGGACACTGAGCGAGGCCACTCCTCGCCCGGAAAGGCGGCCTGGGACAAGAGACCCTCGAGGAGGGCACCGAGCGAGATCGGTCCCCGCCAGATGAAGGCGAGGTCCCAAGCCCAGCCTAGGGCTTCTTTGGGAAGCACGTGGTGCAGTACCCGGACCCGCCCCCCCAGGGCGAGGTCCGAGGCGAGCGGCAACCCCAAGCCAACTGCGAACCCCTCCACCCGGTAGGAAAGCTCCTCGGTGATGGGACCGGAATCGAGCATCACACCGCCGAAACCGAAGCCCGCTGCGGCGATCGCCAGCGACGAGGCACTGGCGGCGCCAAATTGGTCTGAGTAGGTCGAAAGCACGTTCAGCCCCTGGAGCCAGGCCAGGGCGGCCGGGTTCGCAAGCAGGGCCCCAGGACCATCGGTCAGGGCCACGCCGGCCCCGGCCAGCCCCAGGTCCCGGGTATCGCCCCCCAGGGAGAACACCACCCCCGTGCCCACGGAAGCAAAGCAGATCCCGGGGGCAACAAAGGCGATCGCCAACGCCAAAAGACCCATTCTCTTCATCTCTGAACCACCACCCGTGCCACCCGAGAAACCCCCTGGTCGCTCACCACCACGACCAGATACAGGCCGCTTGCCACCGGGTTGCCGGTAGATGTCAAAAGGTTCCACCTGACCTCGCCCACGTTGCCCGAAAGCTCTCTTCGCCAGAGCAGCCGCCCGGTGATGTCGTAAACGCGCAGTTCCGCCCGGGCCGTCCCGTGAGGGAGCTCGTACAGAAAACGGGCCTCATGGGACACCGGGTTCTCGAGGACCAAGAGCTCGGGAACTTCCACCTCCCCCTGGGAGAGTACCTCGTCGGCAGCCCCGGGGAGGTAAAGTTTGCCCCAGCCCCAGGACGCGTTGGGAAC
>MTNI01000102.1 GCA_002011415.1 Candidatus Acetothermia bacterium JdFR-47 | reverse complement strand
TCCACGATGCACAGCACCTGCCCAGGCTGGACCTCATCCCCCACCTCCACGAACGGGGCCTCCCCAGGCGCCGGACGTCTCCAGAACGTCCCCACTACCGGGGACCTGACTAGTTCCGCTTCCTCGACTTTGGGCTCGGCCTCTTGCGAGGCGGGAGCGGCCTCGCGGACCGGNGACCGGCGCAGNGTCACCCGCCGCCCCTCCTCCTCCACCGTGAGCTCCGTAAGCCCCTCCTCACGCATCAGCTCACACAGTCTCCGCAGTTCTTCCAGGTCCAATGCTCCTCCTTGACCTAATTGTACGCGTCGGGCGTCCCTTCGCCCGACCGCGTTTGGGGCCTACCATGATCTAGCACTCTCGCTATAATCGCCCTTGTGAGGTGATGTAAAGGGTGTCGCCAGGATCGCAAGGTATTTTGCTGATTTTGCTCCTCCTTCTCTCCGCGTTCTTCTCCGGCTCAGAGACAGCCCTCACTTCCCTTCCGGAACTCAGGCTCAAACATCTCATCGAGCGGGAGAAGAACCGCCGCCGGGCCAGGGCCTTGGAGCACCTCCTGCGGGAGCCAAACGACCTNATCACTTGTCTCCTTATCTGGAACAACCTGGTCAACGTTGGGGCCTCCGCACTGGCCACGTTGTTGTTCCTGCGCCTGCTCCCCCAAGACCTGCCNCCTTACGTGTCCGGACTCGTGACCACGTTCGTGATGACGGCCCTGCTGCTCCTGTTCGGTGAGATCACCCCTAAAAACCTGGCCAAGAACCNGGCGGAGGCGGTGGCCCTGCGGGTGATCGTGCCGGTATGGCGGCTCACCCGGGCCACCTTCCCGATCGTGCGGGCCCTCAGGGCCCTTTCGGCCGGGATGCTGCGGCCCTTCGGGGCGGACCTCCTNTCCCGGGAGAGGGTGCCGCTCTCCGAGGATCAGCTGGTCACGTTCATCGAGGCAGGTGAGGAGCGGGGGATCATCCCAATCCAGGATGGGGAGATGATGAAGCGGATCCTCGCCTTGGACGAGATCACCGCTGAGGAGGTCATGGTCCCCCGCACCGAGATGCAGGCCATCGAGGTAGACACCCCCCTTAAAGAGGTGCTGCGGTTCGTGGTCGAGGACGGCCATTCCCGCTACCCCGTGTACAAAGAGGTGCGGGACAACGTGATCGGGATCCTGTACGTCAAGGACCTCCTGAGGATGATGGTGAACGGGAACTCGGGCGCCTCCCTGCGGGAGCTCCTCAGGCCCGCTTACTACGTCCCCACCACCAAGCCGGTGAACGTGCTCCTCAGGGAGTTCCAGCGGGAGCGGGTGCACATGGCGGTGGTGGTGGACGAATATGGNGGGGTGGCCGGGGTCGTGACCCTGGAGGACATCTTGGAGGAGATCGTGGGCGAGATCGAGGATGAGTACGACCGGCCCCGGTCCCGCCAGCTCATCCGCAGGGTNTCGGCCACCGAAGCNGTAGTGGACGGCGACGCGGAGGTGCGCTTGGTGAACCGGACGTTGGGCCTGGACCTCCCCGAGGACGAGGCGGTGACCATCGCNGGGCTCATCCTGGAAAAGCTCGGTGACATCCCCGATCCCGGGGCACGGCTTCAGATCGACGGCGCGGTTCTCACCGTGGAAGGGGCAACGGAACGGGAGATCACCTCCGTGCGCATCACCATCCTNCCCCCAGAGGAACCAAAAGAAGAGTGAAAGGAGTGCCTTTGCGCATCCTCACCGTTTTGGTCATCTTGGCCTTGGCTTCGGCAGGCGTCTTCGGGGCCGAGATCTCAATCAGCGTGGAGTTCCTCCCGGAGGAGCACGTGATCTCCGGGAAGGAACTGATCGCCTGGGACTCCCCGCCCGAGGAGGCGTGGCTGGCGCTCCTCGCTAACCTAGGCCGGGAGCGAAATCCTTATCTTTCGGGCCGGGCCTTGGACGGGGAGTACGTGGAGGGATTCGACCCGGCGTGGACGGAGATCACTGGGGTGTACTGGGAAGGGCCCGACGGAGAGAAGAAGCTCCCCTACGAGCTCCTCCCCGCCCCGCCGACGTTCCAGACCTACTCTGGACGACGTGCTCCTGCGCGTCCCCCTCCCGGGCGGGGAGGGAAGTCTCCGGATCGAGTTTCGCACCCGCTTCCCCCACATCTTCTCCGGGGATTCCGGACGCCTGGGGGACGTTTACACCTGGCGGTTCGGCTGGCACCCGATCCCGATTGAGCCCCCGCAGACTGACCACTGGCCCCTGATCCTCCCGGCCCATCTCTATCACGTGGACCTCAAACTGCCCGAGGGGTGGATCGCCGCCCTGCCCGGGGAGGTGGAGGCCGAGGACCAAGAGGAGAACACGCTGTATCACGCCGTCTTCCCCGACCCGGTGCGGTCCATCGCCCTGTTCATCGGCCCGGAGGAGGAGCTACGCCCTGTGCGCCTCCCCTTGGAAGGTCTCACCGTGGACGCGGTCGCCCTGCCCGGGGACGAGGACAAGGTGCGGGCCCTCTCCACCTACGTCCAGGAGATCTTGGCAGCATACGGAGACCGCTTCGGCCCCTACCCCTACGGGCGCCTACTCCTCGTAGAGCACCCCAACCAGGTAGGGATGGCCATGGCCGCTGACGGGGTGGTGTTCCTACCCCGCTGGTTCTTCGACCGCCTCGACCTCACCGCGGAGGGGATGCTGTCCCGCTATGGCCGGTTCGTGCTCGCCCACGAGCTCGCCCACCAGTGGTGGGGGGTGGGCGTGGGGGTAGACCTGGACGCCGAGAACTGGCTCTCGGAGGGCCTGGCCCAGTACGCGGCCATCTCCTGGTACGAGGACGTCTTCGGCGCCGAGGGCGGGAACGTGTTCACGTTCGAGAAGCGAGGCTTGGGGGAGGCCATGGCGGAAAGCCTCGTGGGCTTTGCCAACCTGCGCGAGCACTTCACCGAGCTCCCCTACCTCGACATCGTCTTCCTGGGGTTCGACGAGGCGGTGGTGAAGCCTCTCCGGGAGGTGCGCTATGGGCAGGCCACCTCGGTACGCCTATACGACAAGGGATACCTCGTCCTCAGGGCCTTGGCGCACCTGGTGGGGGAGAAGACCTTCGATTCAATCCTGCAAAAGGCCGCCGAGCGCTTCCGGGGCGGGACCATGTCGGTGGAAGGATTCAAGGCCCTCCTCGAGGAGGAGACGGGGAAAGACCTGGGCCCGTTCTTCCAAGACTGGGTGTGGGGCGACGCCCAGGCGGACTACGCCATCGAGCGGGTGTCCCGCCACAAGGTTGAAGGTAAGTACGTGACCATGGTCCACCTCGCCCGCAGCGGGAGTGGCTTCCTGCCGGTGGAGGTGGAGGTACGCGGCCCGGAGGGGGAGCGGATGAGCCAGACCTGGGAACCCGGGGAGGTGCCCTACGAAATGCTCCTCTTCGAGACCGACTTCCCGGTGCGGGAGGTGGTAGTGGACCCGGGTCACTACGCCCTGGACATCGATCGCCTGAACAACGTATGGCCCCCCAAGTTCGTCCTGGCCGCCGGCAAGAACGCCCTCCCCTTGGACGGCTACGTCGTGCGGGCGGACCCCGAGTCGCGGGCAATCCAGGTCCAGTACCTGGACCGGTTCGGATGGGCCATCTACCCCGACGCCCTGGCGGTGGAGGGGTTCGTGCGCTACGGGAGGGAAGCAGCGGTGTGGGGCTTCGCCCGGGTGACCGACACCCTGATCGGGGAGATCTCCTTTGCCCGCTTCCTCTGGAGCCAGCCCGAGACCGGCTTCGCCGGCACCTACTGGGTCCCAGCCGGGGAGCTGGGCTTGTCCATCTCCCGCCGGCCGTATCCCGCGGTTGGCATCTGGCACTCCTGGAGGGGCTACCTGCCCCAGGTCTACGGAGGAGAGGCCTCCCTCCTCACCCTGCCCAGCCAAGGGGGTCACCTGTCCATCTGGCACACGCAGGAGTTTTCCCTCCTTCCCCACACCTACCTCGACATCACCCTGGGGGTGGGTCTCGCCAGCCCCGGGCTCCCGGCGGAGCTTACCTTTGGTCTTCCCGAGCTCCACACGCTTGTGAACGGTCCGCGGGGGGATCGTAAGTTCCTCCTCGCGGTGTCGCTCTTCCTCCCACCGGAACGCACCCCCTATCGCCT
>MTNI01000107.1 GCA_002011415.1 Candidatus Acetothermia bacterium JdFR-47 | reverse complement strand
ACTGCACAGAGAGACGGCCTCTTTGAACTTGCGTTCTGCCCGCTTTATCCTCCCTTGTTCCAGGAGTTCCTGTCCCTGGCTGTTGAGCTCAAGCACCCGGGTTCCCAGGTCTGGATGGGAGGTAAGAAACTCTGTGAACGCGTTACTGGACTTTCCTTCAAAACGAGCTTCCACCAGCCCCCCTTTTCCTCGGACTCGCTGAAGTATAAGGAGCCGCGGATCAGGGGCCAAGGCCGCGGCAGCGTGGCCCAGTGTTGTGGGGTCGCGGCTTTAGATTTGATCCGGATTCGGGAAACTCATAGCTGCCGGGGGTGCGGATGGAGATAGCTCGTCGGGAGCACCGCCACCGTCCCCTTGGCCGGGACTTGCCGCTCTTCTCCATCTATGATCAGAAAACCTCGCCCAGGGCGCTTGGCCCTTCTCTTCGACCCTCTGGGTTAAGCGGGGTTAGAATGTAATCTGCGATATCCGGTCCCTCATGCACCAAGCGGGTCCAGCCTCCTGAAACTTAAAAAGTAAAGACCCTACTCCAGGTCCCGTTTTCGGGACGCCGCCTCCAGGGCACGCCGCACCCGGTCGATCCCCCTAGGATGAGAGCTCAAAAGGACCTGCCACAGCCTCCCCGGGGCGGCGTCAATGGCCTCGTGGTCGTAGAGCTTCGCCATCGCCCGGGCGAAGGTCCGGGGATCTCCGGTGGCCCGGAGGCCGAGGGCGTCGGCCCGTCGCTCCAGCCAGCGCAGGATCGGGTTGGCGACAGGGCGTGAAAGCAGAAGTCCTGCTTCCACTAGAGCTAGGAATAGAGGAAGCACAGGGATCTCAAACCTCTCCATGCTCCAGAAGGGGGCCGCTTTTCCCAAGAGGAAGCCTACAAAGAGGACGGGGACCATAAACTTAGGTATCAGAGGAAGCCCCATGGCCCAGGCCATACGCTGGTGTGCGAGCTCATGGGCGATGATGGCATCGAGCTCCTCTTGGGTCAACAACCGCAGGATCTCGTCGGTGAGCACGATGGAATACCAAGGCCCGAGGATCACAAATGCTCCTAGGGCACTCTCCCCCCTGGTGATCCTCAACCTGACGTGTTTGGGCTTTATCCCAAGGCGTTTTCCGACCGCGATTGCCCTTTCCCGTAGTGCCTCATCTGTTCTCCCCCGCACCGGGGACCCCATGATGGAGAGGAACTCCGCGAGTGTGACAAAAGCCACGTAAAGGATGGGGTCCCAACTGACACGCTGCCAGGGGTCGAAGCTCATGCCGTACATGTAGGCGAAGACGGGGATTCCAACGAGTATCAGGCCGAGGTATTGGAGGAGGAACCGCGGGAGCGACGGCCTCCTCCTCGGACGCGCCAGGCGCTTCCACCGCTGGAGATATGCCCGGATGATGAGGAACGTGGGCCAGTGGACGAGGGTGAGGACGGCGTAAGTGTACACAAGAACTCCAAGCCAACGGGGCCGGATCGCGGAAAGAATTGCCCCGAAGACGTCCCCGGAGACAAAGCTGAGGAGCGATGCGGTGAGGAAGAGGAGGGCGTAACGGGCCAGGAAGAGTTTGGTCCACAAAAGCCGGAGTTCCCGGGCGATGGATTGTCTCCGGGGGTCGAACCCCAGGGATGAGAGCTCCGCCGCCAACGGATGATCAGCCGCCACCGGAGCTATTTTAGCCCTTCTCGAGGGATTACCTCTCATGTTACTTCCCATGCCCTCGGAGTTAACCGATGCCGAGGAGGCGACCGCTATATCCCTTCAATTCGCCCCCCTACACCACTCGGGGGTGAAGCCCAGTTCATAGCCACCTTGGCCAAGAGAACCCCCGGAACGCTGTGAACTCATTCGGAAGCTCCACCCTCAGCTCCCGCGGCTTCTCAAACGGTTTTTTTAATCTATCCCCAGCTTCGATTGAAAGAGCCCGCTATTGCTCCCGCGTTCCTCAACCGATCTGCGATCGGGGGACACCATATCCACCGCCGCCGGGGGTGCGGATGGAGATGATCCCGTCGGGAGGTACCTCCACCGTCCCCTTGGCCGGGATGCGCCGCTCCTCCCCGTCGGTGATCAGGTAATCCTCGCCCGGGGCGCCGGGCTCACCCCCTTCGAGGCCCCAGGGGCCCCGCGCCCGCCGGTCCGCGAGCAGCGATACCACCGCCCGGTGACCTAGTACCCGGATGTCCCGCCGGATCCCCATCCCGCCACGGTATTTCCCCCGTCCCCCCGATCCCTCCCGCAACTCGTACCGCTCCACCCGCAGGGGGTAGGCCAGCTCCAGGGCCTCCACCGGGGTGTTCAGGGTGTTGGTCATGTGGGTGTGGACCCCGTCGAGCCCGTCACGATCCGGCCGGGCCCCCATGCCCCCGCCGATGGTCTCGTAGAAGGTGTAGGGCTCCCCGGTCTCCGGGTTTGTCCCCCCGATGGTCAGGTTGTTCATGGTCCCCTGGCTCGCCGCCGGGATCCTCCCCGGGAGCGCCCGCGCCAGCGCCCCCAACACCACGTCCACGATCCGCTGCGATAGCTCCAGGTTCCCCCCTCCCACCGGGGCCGGGGGCACGGCGCTGGTCACCGTCCCCTCCGGGGCCACGATCGTTATCGGCCGCCACGCCCCGGCGTTCGGGGGGAGCCCCGGATCCAAGGCCGCCTTCAGGGCGTAGAAGACCGCCGAGGCGGTCACCGCGAAGGGCGCGTTCACCGGGTATCCCACCTGGGGCGAGCTCCCCGAGAAGTCGAGGACGATCTCATCGCCCCTTACCTCGAGCCTCAGGCGCACCGCCGTTCCCTCGTCGAGGGAGTCCTCGAACTCGTAGACGCCGTCGGGAACGGCCCCGATGGCGGCCCGCATCCTCCGCTCCGCCTGGGCCAGGAGCTCCCGGGCGATGGCGGAAAGTTTTTCTGCTCCCACCCGCTCCGCCAGTTCTGAAAGACGTCGGATCCCAGTCTCGATGGCGGCTCGCTGGGCCCGGAGGTCCCCTTCCCGCTCCCAGGGGGTGCGCACGTTGGCGAGGATCAGGGAGAGGAGGTCCCGGTCCAGCTCCCCTTCCTCCCATAGCTTCACCGGCGGGATGCGGAGCCCCTCCTGGTAGATCTCCCCCGCCTGGGCGGGGAGGCTCCCCGGGGTCATCCCGCCCACGTCTGCGTGGTGGGCCCGCGTGGCCACGAACCCGACGAGTTTTCCACCGTGGAAGGCCGGGGCCACGAAGGTGATGTCGGGGAGGTGAGCCCCGCCGCGGAAGGGGTCGTTGAGGACCACGATATCCCCCGGGGCCCAGTCCGGGGAGGCATCCAGGGCCGCCCGTACCGAGAACGGCATCGCCCCCAGGTGCACCGGGATATTTTCTGCCTGAGCTACAAGATCTCCTTCCGGACTAAAGAGCGCTGAAGAACAGTCGCGGCGTTCCTTGATGTTGGGGGAGTAGGCGGTGCGGATGAGGGCCGCCGACATCTCCTCCGCGATCCCAGAAAGGGCGTTCCCCACCACCGCCAGGGTTATCGGGTCCATCAGACCTCCAGGATCAGGTTCCCATATGCGTCCACGTGCGCCCGGGCACCGGGGGGAACGAGGCAGGTGGACTCCCTGCCTTCCACGACCGCCGGGCCCCGGAGCTCCGCCCCGGCGGGGAGCTTACCCCGCACGTAGACCGGGGCCACGCGCCACCCCGCCTCACCGAAGTAGACCGGCCGCCGTTCGATGAGCGCCCCCTCCACGCTCCCGCCCCCGGGGTGCTCCGGGAGTTCGGGTTTCTCCGTTCCGCCCACCGCGGTGAGCCGCAGGTTCACGAGCTCCACCGGTTCCCCGGGGACGGCGTAGCCGTAACGCCGCTCGTGCTCCCGGTGGAATTCCTCCGCCAGCGACGCGAGGTCATCGCGGGTGAGGGGACGCCCGGGAAGGGGGAGGGTCAGCTCGAAGGCCTGTCCGCGATAGCGCAGGTCCGCCGCGGGGAGATACTTCCTCGCGCCCTCCGGCACCCCTTCGGCGGCCAGGATTTTCTCCGCCTCTTGGCGAAAGCTGTCTAGGATCTCGTCCATCCGGTCTGGGGAGAGCTCCTCCAGCGGCGCCACCAGCGAGCGCACGAAGGTGTGCCGTAGGTCGGCGGAGATTAGGCCCAGGGCCGAGAGGACCCCCGCACAGGTGGGGACCAACACCCG
>MTNI01000221.1 GCA_002011415.1 Candidatus Acetothermia bacterium JdFR-47 | reverse complement strand
CGCCAATTTGAAGCCGCTCCAACGTTTCAGGGGGGAAGTCCACGAGTACATGCTCGATGCCGCCGTGCTTTCCCGTAACCACACCTCGGGCGCCCTTGGCCTCCCCGCTGATGACGGTGGCCTGGTTTCCCACACACGCAAGGTAGTTGAGGCCGTAGTTCGTGTCCGGGAGGTAGTCCTTGTCCTTGGCCAGGTTTCGCAAAGAGACACCCGGTTCGGCATGATCGGCCGCCCAGCCCACCGCGGGATCACCCACCCGCAGGTTGTAGGTGATCCCCCCGACACCCGGAAGGACCACGGGCCGGCCGTCATGGGTGATGCGGTAGCCACCCGGGCGGACCGTGGGGTTGGTGATCTCGCCCATCACGGAGATCGCCACAAGCTTGTCCGCGTTCGTCCTCATACTCCTCCTTTCGTCCCATCCTAGGTAAGGAGGACGGGCGTTGACAAACCGGCATCGACTAAGTACTTTGGATGACCATGGCATNGACGATCCCGAACCAGATCACGCTTGCCCGGATCCTGGCGATCCCGCTTTTCATGTACTTCCTGTTCGCCCAAGGCACCGTTTTCAAGATCCTGGCCCTGGCCATCTTCGCCCTGGCCGCCCTGTCCGACGCCGTGGACGGGTACCTCGCCCGGTCCCTGAAGCAGATCACCCCATTCGGCAAGTTCGCGGACCCCATCGCCGACAAGATCCTGGTCGCGGCCGCCCTAGTGTCGTTCGTGCAACTGGACGAGCTGACGGCGACACCGGTGGTGGTCATCCTGGCCCGCGAGTTCCTGGTGACAGGCCTCAGGATCCTGGCCGTGGCCGAGGGAAAGGTCATCCCGGCCTCCGCCTTGGGCAAGGCCAAGACCTTTTCCCATATCGGCCTCGTGCTTTTCATCTTAGCCACGCGCTATTTCGGGATGGGGCACTTAGGCCTGGTGTTGAAGGATGTCTTCCTTTACCTCGCAGTCGCCCTGGCGGTGATCTCCGGAGGCGAATACTTCTGGCGGGCCCGGAGCCTGTTCGCCACCGCCGCCCGCCAGGAGTAGGCCCGGGGAGGGACTACTCCCCTGCGGCGACCTCCACCTCGAGCACGAGGGTGTCCTGATACCCATCGTTGTCGGTTACAGTCAACGATACCGGGTACGTTCCCGGTTCGGGGAAGGTCCACTCCACCATCGGTCCGGTGGCATCGGGCTCGCCGTCGGCGTCGAAGTCCCACCCATAGCTCACGATCTCCCCGTCGAAGTCCACTGAGCCTGTGCCGTCGAACTTGACCGGCTTCCCCGCCACCGGCTCCTCCGGGGTCCAGACGAAATCGGCAAACGGGGGTTGGTAGGTCACGACCACTGGACGAGGTCGCTGCCAGACCCCGAAGTCAACCAAAGCCTTCTCTCCCTGGGCCAGGGTGAGCTCCACCTCAGCCGGGGTGGTGGGCTCGTACCTCTCGGGCAGGCTCGCAAGCTCGACCCGCACCCTGTAAGCGCCCGCGGAGAGATCGAGGAAGGAGAAGCTCCCAGCCCTATCGGTAGTGGTGCGGGCGATCTCCTGGCCTTCCCGCTCCAAGACGATCACCACGTGCTCAAGGCCGGGCTCCGTGGGCCCCCTCTCTCCATCTTGATCGAGGTCCTCGAACACCACCCCTTGGATCATCGCCAACCGCTCGCAGGGGACGGAAAGCCACGCCTTCCGGGACACGGCCACCTCCACCCGGTAAGGCCCCTCCACAAGCGGCCTCACCCCTAGCGGAAGTCGCTGCATCACCACCTCGTAGGTGCCCGGATCGAAAGGTGGGAACTTGAACAGCCCTTGAGCATCGGTGGAGACCCGGGTGCGGTCTGTCACCAACACCACGCCCTCAACCCCCTCCTCCCCGGGATCGCGCTGGCCATTTCCATTAGCGTCCAGGAACACCTCCCCCTCGACCCATCCCTTGGCGGGGAGGAAGGGGACCTCCCACGAGAACAAGTAGAGGAACCCAACCGTGATCGCAAAAGACGACGGAATACCGATCTCATCCCAGGCGGCGCGGATCCCCCCCTTGAGGCTGAACTTATCGTTCACCTGGTAGTTCAAGCGGAAGTCGGCCCGGCCGCCGGTTGCGCCGTGTGTCCAGTTGAACGTGAGGTCGTGGGGAGAGCGGGTGGATCGCAAGGTAAGAGCGGCCGTCCAGTCATGGGATATTGGGGTCCAATCAAGTTCGTATTGCGACTCCTGCTCCAAACTCAGCGTCGCCGTGAACGGATCGGCGGTGAGATAGAAGCGCTCTTGATACTCCAGGGAGTGGTAGCCCGTACCCGAAACGAAGTCTTCGTTCTCCTGCCAGCGGGCGAGCAGGGTGAAGGAAAGGGGCGTGGCCCCGCCGCTCAACCCCACCTCCAGGCGCCTGGTGCGGGAATCGGTGGTGGGGCTCAGGGCCTCCTCACGAGCCCGGTCCACGAGCACCGCGCTCGAGAAGCCCATGGGCCACTCCTCCGGTGCCCACTCGAAATAGAGGTTCAAATTGCTGCGCACCACCGTGCTCTCCAGGGGCAAATACCACACGTTGTCCCGCCTATGTTCGGCCGTAAACCGAAGGGTTACAGGCTCACCTCTCAGCCGACCGGAGAGCGTGATCCCCTCCTGATCGGACCGACGTCCGGTAAAATGCGGCCCCACCGAGTATGCATCAAGCTGCAAGAAGAGAAGCGGAGACGATTCCGCTGTAAGCCGTACCAGGACGGCACGGTCGGTGTAAGGGGCCTCGTACCCCAGTCCGACCTCGAAGTGGGCAGCAAGGCCCTCGGCGAACTCACACCGGCTCCAAGCGTCCGCCGCCCCCGAGTGTGCCGTCCCTCGGGCTTCTCGATAGGCGATTCCCCATTCCCAGTCGTTCTTTTGGGCGAGCACTTTGGCCCCNGTCCGCCCCTCGTCCCCCTGCCAACCGGACATAAAGCCAAAGGTAAAGGGTTCAAGCCCCGCCTCCACCTGCAACCCGTCACCGGCGACCGAAAGGAGCGGGGTTAGGGTCAAGGAAACATCTCCCGCCCTGATCCGNACCAGATCCCGGTTGTAGTNGAGGGAAAGGTTGGAAAGCGTGTACGGCGCCGTGGCCCAAGGGCCGTTCCAGCGCATGGAGAAGGCCAATGCCCCACCCAAGAGGGTTCCAGACGCGGACATGGAAAAGGCAGAGGACCTGCTTCCCGTGAGGAGGTCCCCGGAGAAGTCGCCCCCCGCCCTGACGCGGAGCCGCGCGTAGGGGGAACCCACGATGAGCTCCGGCGTCGGAGGAAGCACCCCGGTGAACAAGGTGGCAGAGTCCTTCACGTCGGGGCGTGATGCCGACGCCGCCGTGAACTCGAGCAAATCGCGATCCACATCCGTCCCCAGAGGGACCTCCACCATCACCCTGACCGCACCCCGCTCCCCCGGGGCGAGGACGAGTTCCCGCGGCGTGACCGTCACTGGCCACCCGTGTGCGGAGGTCGCTGCTACCAGGTACCGGTCGANTAGGTTACCGCGGTTAATCACGCTGAACTTGTAATCCGCGGTTTGGCCGGGAAGCACATCCATCCCGTCCGGGGCCACAACTTCCACCGCGTGTATTTCCACAACCGTAACCTGGCCACTNGCCGCAGCGGAGGAACTGTCCCAGGTGGCTTGGAGGGTCAAGTCGTAGTCGCCGGCCGCCGCGGTTCTGGGAACAGCGAGGGTAACGAAAAGCAACTCCTCTTCGCCCGCAGCAAGGGAGACGATGCCCACAGGGGTAAGGAGCCCCCATCCCTCGGGAAAGCTAAGCGATAGATGTACATCAATAGGGCTTGAAGAGATGTTTTTTAGGGAAAACACGTGCGTCACCAAATCCCCCGGTAGGACTTCCTTGGGGGGTGAGGTACGCGTGAGCACGACTTGCTGGGCCACACCAACCCAAACGGCCCCCATCACAAACGTTAGTATCAACCACCACGTCCAGCGCTGGCTCATCTCGAAAAAAGTATGCGTGGGGAAAACCTGCATCGGAAGGCTGCCTGTAAAGAGGATAACGAACCTACGACCCCCAGCGGGGGGACCAACGTCCCCTTTAACCGGACTCAAATTGAAAAGGAGCTGCGTGAGAAGCCGCTCCTTTTAAGCTCGGGCGTTGGGGGTGCGATCATCTAGTGACAGTGTAGGTCACAATCACCTGGTAGGC
>MTNI01000143.1 GCA_002011415.1 Candidatus Acetothermia bacterium JdFR-47 | reverse complement strand
GGGGTCCGGGCAGTGGGCCTCACCGGCGGTGTGGCAGTGAACGAGGCCATCGCCAGCGCGGTGCGGGAAGAGGTGGAGAAGGCCGGCCTCGCGTTCCTCTCCCACCGGAAGGTCCCTCCAGGGGACGGGGGGATCGCCTTGGGCCAGCTCCTCCAGGCCGCCTACACGCTGCGCCCTTAAGAGGGCCGCTTCGGCCTGTTCCTCAACCGCCAGCGACGGGGGTCGGCGCCGGGCCCGGCGAGACCAGGTAGGTATTCACCGCGTCCACGAAGGCGCGCACGTAGCGCTCGGGATGGTCTGGGTCGGTGTAANGGAGGAGCCACAGAGAGGTGANCTCGGCCGCGGCCTCCGGACCGGAGATCTCCCGGGCCCAGTCCCGCAGNGAGCGCGCCCTCCTGGCCAGGGCATCCAACAGCTCCTCCGTGGGCTCGGCCCAGGCCGAGCGCAGGAGGATATCGGCCCGCTCGAGGTCGGCCTCCGTCGCTCGGCCCTCCCAGATCGCCCGACGGATGGCCTCGAGCTCCTGCCTCTCCTCCCCGGAAAGCAACGGCCACAGGAAGGCCTCGCGGAGCCCGATCCCCAAGCGCCATTCCTCGTAGAGGAGCTCCGCCGCGGGCGTGACCCGGGTTTCCTCGATCCACCGCCGCCAGTCTGCCAGGAANTCCTCCCAGGTCGTCCCGGAGAGGGCCAGGAAGAGCTCCGGGAAGTCCGCGTCCTCAGGGAGGCCCAGCAGGGCCCGCAGGGAGGGGGAGAACAGGGCCANGACCTCCGGCGGGGAGAGGACCGAGCACATCCTCTCCACCAGGCTCGCCCCCACGGCGTACAGGATGAACTCCGGCACCTCCGTCAGCCTCCCTCCCCGGGAGAGCCAGATCGCCACGGGCTCCCGCACGTGGAGCTTGAAGTCCCCCTTGTACCCCAGGGCGAACTCGGTCCAGCGGGCCATGCCCTCCACGAACAGCCTCACGTCAAGCCCCATCTCCGGGTCCTCCAGGTAGACCTCGAACTGGAGCGCGTGGACGAGCTCATGGGCCAGGGTCCCTTGCCAGCCCTCCGGCAGGCAACAGGAAAGGGCGACGCCCCCGAGGAAGACCTCGGAGGCCCCTTTTTCCCTCGCGATCATCGCCCTTAAATCCGCGAGGAGCTCGAGATCCTCCTGGGGCCAGACGGCGGGGAGGAACAGGCCTTCCGCCCCACACCTCCCGGTGTCCCGCCAGAGCCCCTCCGGATCGGCGTAGAGCACGATCCCGATCTTCGGGGCCTTCGGCTCCGGCAGGCCCTACTCCTCGCGGGCCTTCCGCAGCACCTCCTCCGGGACATTGCCGAGAAAAGGCGGGGGGATCTCAGTATCCGGGCCTCCGGGAAGCCACAGCCCGCGTACCGCGGCGTAGATCCCGTCCACTGCGGCCGCGATTTCGCTTTCTGAACGTATTTCCTCGGGGAGAAAGAGATAACAACGGGAGGTCTCCACAAGCCGCCACGCCGCCCCCGCGAGCCCGGAAAGGGCCCAGGCCACGACGAAAAGGCCCAACGAGAGGCACGCCGCCTTGCTCCGCGCCATGGGCGTTTATCTCGCCCGTATTATATGCCGTCCCCACGGGGCCAGGGAGCTCGTCCAGTTACAGCCGGATTTCCCGAGCCCGGTTGTCCCCGGCGATGGGGATGGGGTAAATTCCTCTCCATGGGGGCTAGCGGTCTTCCGCTTTTGATCGTCTTCCTTCTGGTCGTGGGGTTCCTCCTCTCCCCTCCCCAGGAGCCCGTCCCGGGGGCGGGGAGCTTCGCCATCGTGGGGAGGCCCGCTCCGGACTTCTCCCTCACGGGCCTCGGGGGCCCCTGGAGGCTGAGCGATCACCTGGGGAGACCGATGGTCCTCAGCTTCTGGACCACCTGGTGTGGGGCCTGCAAGGGGGACCTCGAGGTGCTGCAGGAGTTCTACGCCGCTTACGGGGATCGCTTCGAGGTGGTGGCTATCTGTCCCGAGCACTGGCGGGAAGTGCCCAGGATCGCCGCCCAGTACGGGATCACGTTTCCCGTCCTCTACGATCCCGGGGCTATGGTGACCGGGAGGTACGAGCTCCTCGAGCACCTGCGCTACCCGTTCACCGTGTTCGTGGACGCCAACGGCCGGGTGACCGGGGCCTGGCCCGTGGGCCTGCGCGACGTGGATTTCCTGGTCGAACTCCTCGGCAGAGCCGGCATCTCCATGTCCCCTTGACTTCTTGCCAAAGGCTCGCTTGATCCCCTAGCATCACTCTCAGTATGGGCTACGTGAAGTTCCTAGGGACAGCGGGGGCGCGGTTCGTGGTCTCCCGGCAACTCCGGTACTCGGCCGGCACCTGGATCGAGCTCTCTGGTACCCAGCTCCTCCTCGACCCCGGGCCCGGCACCCTGCTCCGCTGCCGCAAGGTGCGGCCAGCCCTGGATCCCGGGAAGCTCGCCGGCGTCGTCCTCTCCCACAAGCACCTCGATCACTCCACCGACGTGAACATCATGGTCGAGGCCATGGCCGAAAGCGGCCGAAAAAAACGCGGGGTCCTCCTCGCCCCGGGAGACGCCCTGGAGGGGGACGACCCCGTGGTTCTCAAGTACGTGCGGCCCTTCCTCGAGCAGATCGAGCGCCTAGAGGAAGGAAAAGTCTACCGGGTGGACGAGGTAGAGATCAGGCCGGTCCGGCACGTGCACGGGGTGGAGACCTACGGCCTGATCCTGGACTCGAGCGAGGGGAGGGTAGGTTTTGTAGTGGACACGAAATTCACCCCCGAGCTCCCAGAGCGCTACGCGGGATGCGATCTTCTCGTCCTCAACGTGGTGCGCCGGGAGTGGTCTCCGGACGTGGACCACCTATCCCTCCCAGAGGCCATCGAGATCGTCCAAAACGTGCGCCCCAAGCTCGCCGTGCTCACCCACTTTGGGATGACCATGCTCCGGGGAAAGCCTTGGGAGCTTGCAGCGGACATCTCGGACAAGATCGGGATCGAAGTGCTTGCCGCCTCGGACGGCCTCACGGTGGAGGCAGAGCGATGGCAGGACTAGGCCAGCGCCCGCTTCCTCTTCTTGGCCCGATATAGGGCCTTGTCCGCCTTCCGCAGGAGCTCCTCAGCGGAGAGGGGGGCGGCCGGGTCCCATGTGGCGACGCCGATGCTCAAGCCGAACCCCAGCGCGTCCAGGCCCGCCTCTTTGCACCAGCGGGCGAGGGCCCGGCGCAGGCGTGCCCCCACTCGCTTCGCGCCCCCGTCCGTCTCAGGGAGCACGATCAAGAACTCGTCCCCACCGTAGCGGAACACAAGGTCCGATTCGCGCACGGTGGTGCGGATAAGCTTGGCCACCTCCCTCAGCACCTCGTCGCCCTTTAGGTGGCCGAACCGATCGTTCACCCGCTTGAAGTTGTCGAGGTCCACGATCATCACGGCAAAGGGATGGCCATACCGCCGCGCGCGCTCCAGCTCACGACCAAGCACCTCTGTGAGATGACGTCGATTGTAAAGGCCGGTCAAAGGGTCGCGGATGGCTTGTTCGCGGAGTTGTTCCTCCAGTTGCACTCGCTGGATCTCCTCCCGCAGGTGCCCGGCCAAGATCTCCGCCAGCCGCACATCGTCTTCGCTGAACGCATTAGGCTTCGTGGAGGTAGCTTGGAAAACACCGAGATCTGCAATTGGGACTGATATGACGCTGCAAAGGCGCTTGTTCACCGGCCTAGCTTCCGGGAAATTATCGATGTTCCCCCACATGGTTTTGCCGAGCTCCAACGTCTTCCACGCCAAGCTCTCACCGCGCTTGAACGGCCGTGGCTTCACGGGGCCGGTAAAGGCCAAGGGAACCAGCATATCTCCCTGGACGAGGCCGATGGAGCACATGCTGAAGTCCAAGATCCGGGAGGCACCATCCACAGCTGCCTTACACACCTCTTCCAGTGTCCGGCAGCGTTGCAGGCTCTGCACCGCCAGATGCAAGGCGACGAGCTTGTCCGCCAAAGCCCGGACCCTCTCCTCGGCCTTGACCCTATCCGTCACGTCGACGATCGAGACCAGCACCCGCTCTAGAGTGTCCTCATGCCCAGGAAGCACCGTCCACCGTAAGTAGATGTGGAGCCGGTTGCCTTGAAGGTCGTAATTAATCCCCTCTCCCTCAAACTCGGTCTTGCCCTCACCGAGCGCTACCAGCTCTTCCTTTATCACCTCCTTGACCTCGGGACCGAACACTTTATCCAGATTCGT